>JANMME010000554.1:0-15899 GCA_031373015.1 Saprospiraceae bacterium | reverse complement strand
GGACGATGATGCAGCGCTGGTGCGAATTGCTTGCCAAGAAGGGGTATGTGGCCGCTACCATCCAGTATCGCCTTTATCCTTGGCTTGTTTTAGGATTTCCTGATTCTATCGGCATTTTTGACACTGCCGTTAAAGCAGTAGGCGACATGAAGGCCGCCGTACGCTACTTTCGCCAAGATGCTGCCACTGCCGATCTGTTTCGCGCGGACGCTTCCAATATATTTATCGGTGGGTATTCGGCTGGGGCTGTCACGGCACTTCATGTGGCTTATTTGGATACAGAAGACCCAATCCCTGCGTTCCTTCAAACACTCATCGCCAACAATGGTGGGCTGGAGGGTGTCAGTGGTACGATTGACAACAAAACGTATCCTTCCCATTCAAAAGCCGTCGTAAACATGTCGGGAGGGCTTTACCGCAGTTTTTGGGTTGAAGCCAACGAATCGCCTCTTGTAAGCATCCACGGTACTGCTGATGCAACCGTGCCGTACACCTCCGGCCTTGCGGCTAATATCGCCTATCTAGAAGGCAGTAG
Source organism: Saprospiraceae bacterium (assembly GCA_031373015.1). Classification (GTDB taxonomy): domain Bacteria; phylum Bacteroidota; class Bacteroidia; order Chitinophagales; family Saprospiraceae; genus M3007. The sequence goes on along the minus strand of JANMME010000554.1, from coordinate 15,364 downwards.
TTACGTGCATGCCCAGGCAGCATCTGTTGGGCTTTGGAACAATCTGCTTACCGTACCCGGTGCAGGCCACACCGATCTTTACGATCAAGCCCAATGGAAGCCCTATATTGACACTTTTTGGATAAATGCCACTACTTTGCTCGAATCGCTTACCTGCGCAACCGTTGGACTGGCAGAACCTGCAGCTGCGGTTGAACATTGGTCCTTATTCCCCAATCCATCATCGTGTGAGGGCTTCAGCATTCAACTGCCCGAATCGGATACTCCTGCTGACCTCGTGATTTTTGACCTTTTAGGCAAAATTGTTTTCCAACAAAAAAGAATTGCAAACCAACAGTATTTGCTGCTCAACGGCCTTCCAAAAGGAATCTACGTTGTACAGATGCTGCACCCCAGCAAACGATTTGAGTTGAAACAGTTGATTGTTAGGTAAGCACCATGAGAGGGGAGTGTTCAGAAAACTTGTATTATTATGTTACAAAATTCGGGGCGACTCATGGCTTCAATGCTTTCCCAGCGACTAAAGTCGCCGGTACAGAAAAACGGGTTTCGATGCGACGCATCGAAACCCGTTTTATTAAGTCAACACTCTCCCAGAAGGATTAGAATTGCCAGAGGTCATGTTCCCAGTTGAAAATCTCGTTCTTGATTTTCTCTGATTCCATGAGCAAATCTACCCCTTGCAGGTACTCGTCAATTTTGCGGTCATACACGTTTGACTCTTTGTAGATGTACGAAGCGAAAAGGCGTTTCTCGAACACATCATCCCAAGTGAGTTGGGCCATGGTGTTGCCACCAAGCGCAAAATAGTTGTGCTTTGCAAACATTTCGCGAGCGTGTGGGTAATAGACCCAAAACATGGGCTTCTCGAAACGGAAGTTGCCTTCATTGTCGCGCACGTCAATCATTGGCGCGATGCCAAGGATACGAACACGGAGTATTGAAGCCTGTTTGTCAAAGAACCACACCTCCTTGATACGGAAACGATTCACGTCTTCCCAGCTGATGTCGTTGCGAACGATCTGGACTTTCTCTTCGTAAGTCTCCGGGTCAAAAGTCACCACCGTGTCAGCTTTCGAGAGCATCGAAAGCACGTCGTCGGTGCTGAGGCGCTTTTTGAACTTCGCGCCATCCTCGTCCGTGCTGTACACAGGCAAATCGCCTTTGGTAGCCGCATCAGAAAGGATCTGGAAAAATGGATCTTCAGGGTAACCGAACGGAAGATTCATTTTCTCTCGTCGGTCAATCATACGCCAGACACGTTTTTCCCAGAAAACATCACTTTCACGGAGCAGCGGGTATTTCAAAATCTTGCGCTCGGTGACGATGTCTTTTTTAACCACTTCGTCAATAGGGGCATCGGCTGGGTCTTCCACCAATGGAGCTTCCTCTTCCGTGCCAGTAGCGGGCGTGGTTTCGATTTCTTCAGGATCCTGTGCCAACAGCGTCGTCGTCCCGCCAAGCAGGAGGAAGAGGCAAAGGCAAATCAGTTTCATAAATGTTTGCATGACTCGCAGTTGGGTAATGATTAGCATTAAAATAGTACGTTTAGAATGGTATTTCAAATGGGAGGGGAATTTTGAGAAAGTTGAGAAAGGTTTGTTGCCAAACCTTTCTCAACTTAAATTTATTGCACCCTTAACGAATTTTGAAAGCAAGTCCACCAAGGTTACGCGCTGCGGCGTCACCAGGGCACTTGCATTTGATGTCGTCGAAGAAGTAAGCATCGCCTGGTTTTGCCTTGCTAATCCAATCTTGAACATCACCATTCCAGCGTGCACCCGAATTCTGTTTGGAGATTGGGTCCTGACGTTTAGGCAAGTAAGTAACCTCGAAACCGGCTACATCGCATTTAGCATCAAAATCGAAGTTTTCCAAAACAGTAGCGATACCGCCCTGTGCCCTAAACTCGCCATTTTGCATTGCTTTACTACGATGTTTGGCACCGAGCAGCGGGGTTGGGTCAGGAATACGTTTGACGCGGTAGGTGAAGCGTTGCGAAACGCCTGGGGCTGAAACAGTAAGGATTGCTTCGCCAGGGGTGGTAGCCGTGATGATATGATGACCGCCGCCTTTGTTAGCAACATTGACACCAGAAGCTGAAACTTTCACATCGTTGGAAGAAACACCTGCAGCCGAAACGGAGATAGGGTTTTCAACACCGATGTAAAACACGTTCATCTTGTCCAACTGAACAGCAATAGAACGCTGACCAACTTCGTAGGAGAATTCCTTCTTTACGGTCTCTGTTGTTCCCGTAGTTGGATTCCTGATGTTAATCGTCACACTATACTTTTGCTCGCCAACATTACTTGGCTTTGTTTTATAGGTGCCAATTCCATCCTTAAGCGAAACATTATTGCCATTGACATTAATGCTGACGTTGTCGGTCTTCGAGCTGAATGCGCTCAAGAAAACCTCAGCTTCAAACTCTTCCCCAAGAATGACATAGTTCTTCTTCGGTGCAACACCTGGAATAAACTTGTCGAACTTCAAGTCCGTGCCCTGAACTTTAGTAGCACAATAGTTCAGAACGGCTGTGGAAGAGTTTTTGGCATCGCTTTGAATTTTACCCAACAATGGGAAAACGGCAGCGACAGGCATTTGCTTGAATTTGAATTCTGACCAGTTTTTTGCTTTAGTGCCGGGAGGCAAAGCCTCTACATCCAAGGGCAAAGAAGCTACTGTGATAGCGTCATTGTCCACAATGGTTGTCAATTCGGCACGCAAGTCTTTAATTTTCTGCTCGATTTCTTTACCCAAGCCATCATTCACAAACATCTTGGTCGTGATGTCTTTGTTGCGAATATCTTTGGGCTGACCGGGCACTTTCTTGTTTTCGCCTCCAGCCTTTGCAAAAAGGTTGTCGCGGATAACTTGAATATAGGCCACGAATTCATTGACAATCTGGTTAGATTTAATTGCCCGATTCTTGTAATCTTCCCCTTGAGGGCTTGGATAATCCACAGCCGCTTTTTCGATGGCTTGTGTAAGCGAGCCATTGTTTTTCTCAACAATATCGCGGCTGTTTTTCAAGCCCCTGTCCAAGGAGAAAAAAGCATTCATTACCTCGGCTGACACGTTAAGTGCCAGCAGCGCGGTCAACACCAGATACATTAGGTTGATCATCAGTTGCCGCGGCTCCTTTGGTATTGACATAAGTCTTTAAGTTTTTGATTGTGAAACTGAAAGGTTAGTTACCAAATGCATCGCCTTACTGACGACCAATGTTGGCCATCGCAGAGAGCATATTGCCGTATACGGTATTGAGCGAACCAAGGTTTTTGTTGAGCGCACCGAGCTGATCTTTGTACGCTTTCACATCCTCGGCAGACTTGGCCATATCAGCCATTGCCTCGTTCATCTTCGTGTAGAAGTTGCTCATGGACTTAATCTGGTCAGAAGTACCCGAAAAGTCTACTTCTTGCAGGGCTTTGAGCGCTCCCATGCTTTTGGACATGGATTGCATCTCGGTAAGCATGCCGCCCAATTGACGCTCGATCACGTCGCCGTGCAGCGGTGTACCCATGTCAACGTCCTGTGGGCCGGCAGTAAGTGGTTGAAGGCGTGCATCGTAATCATCCAGGCCTGGGTAAAGTTTGTGCCAGTAGTAATCTGGCTCTGGCGGGATGATACCCAACATAAGGAAGATGATAACCTCAATGCTCATACCTAGGATCAGCATTTCGGAAGCGCCCTCCCATGACTCGAGTTTGAAAAGCGCACCTGCAAGCACAAAGGCTGCACCTACACCAATTGCGAGGTTTTTGAAATACTTAAACGTCTTCGATTTAACGAACGTACTCATTGTTCTTGAATGTTTTAGCAGTTACTGAATGATTTTTGACTTGACTGTTTCAAAGGAGTTTTTAAAGGCGGGGCAAAAGTAGAAATCAAAAAAGAACTTGATGGGTGAAAACATCAGACAAATTGAAGGCTGGCCTCCACATTTGTCCGCCATTGGCAAACCAACGAAGATGCTTACTGATTTTTTGTGCCGAATTTTTGGAATGAAATGCCAATGGGCAAAAACGAAAGAAAAGAGGATTCAAAAAACGAAGGGCAAAACGCAAGAACTGTCTTTTAATTTTATCTTAACAGATTTTTCTTGCTTTTTGCCCTTCGCAACCTCTTGATTTAGAAGTCGTTTATGGAACGACCGAGGAATGTGAGTACACAACGGAAACCAATATAGCACTTGGTTGTGTCCTGATATTCGTAGGTGCGGTTTGGTGTCTGGAGGAAATAGGCGACGTCTTTCCAAGAACCGCCGCGAACCACTTTGCGCTTGGCGGTTTTGGGGTCGTCGTCTTTCGCGTCGTAGCGAACGTCTGGGTTCAAGTCGTGGATAAAGGAATAGGAATTCTCAAAGAAGGCAGATTCCGTCCATTCTGCCACGTTGCCTGACATACAGTAGAGACCGTAATCATTCGGGTAGTACCCGTCAGCTTTTACGGTGTAAAGCCCGCCATCTTCGGGGTACACACCACGGCCAGGCTTAAAGTTTGCCAAGAGACAACCTTTAGCATTGCGGGTGTAGTACGAGCCCCAGGGGTAGGAGGCTTCTTCACGGCCACCGCGAGCGGCGTATTCCCACTCGTGCTCGGTGGGGAGGCGGAAGTCTTCTGACATTTCCTCCGTTTCGCCGGCCATGTTCCAGATTTTGGTGCGCCAGTAGCAGAATGCTTTTGCCATTTTCCAGTTTACGCCAACTACAGGGTAGTCGTCGAAAGCTGGGTGCCAGAAGTAGTTGCGTGACATGGGCTCATTGTAAGAGTAGGAGTAGTCACGAATCCATGTGAGGGTATCAGGATAGATTTTAACCGACTCACGGCGGATAAAACTGGTGCGGTTGACCTCTTTGCCCGCTGGGGCATGGGCTGCACCTTGCCAGTCGTACCACTGAAACTCAAAAACAAGTTTGTTCACGTCAAACTCTTTGCGGCCGGCAAAGCGTTCGTTGCCTTGATAAAAAAGGTCTTCGAGGGCGCCATCGCCACCTTCTTCGGCATCGCCTTTCCAGTCAATGTCGCCGCGTGCTTCCCAGTCAAGGCTTGGCTGCGGGGGAGACTGATCGTTTTCTGACTCTTCCAGAACGAGGTCAAGTTTCCGCAGGGCGAGCGAGTCCACCACCCATTCAACAAACTGCCGGTATTCGTTGTTGGTGATTTCCGTGTCGTCCATAAAGAACCCTTGGATCGAGATCGTTTTGGGTTGAGAAACTAGCGAACGGCTAATATCCTCATCGCCAGAGCCGATGGTAAGTGAACCGGAGGGGACATAAACCATACCGTATGGATTAATCCCTTTCCATTTTGGACGGTTGGCCACGCCTACTAGTTGACCACCTTCGCTGCGGCCACATGAAGCGGCCAATGCTGCAAGAAAGAGCAGCAGAAGAAATGAATGCTGTAGTTTTTTCATGTTAAACACCCGTGTTTTCCTACTTAATATGTTCGGTTTGGAAAATGTGCCCGTAAAGGTAGACAGAGGATTATATTATTTGTGAAAACTTTTCTGAATAAAATTTGGTTGGCCTTGGAGCGCGCTCTCTGTTGAAGACGCTGACAAACGCCGTTTTAACTTTTCATTGTATCCAGAAGCGTTTTTTTTAAGGATAAACCTTGGGAGGCCCAAATGTCGGCTTTTTGTCAAAATTGAAGCCTATGTTCTCTTTTTTTTCAAAAAAAACGTGGGTTGTAAATGACCGGTGGCAGTTTGCCCACTCCAATGGGCTTGTTGAGGCTATATCGAACCAGAAGCTCATGACTGCCACGGTGGGCTGCACTAAGGGCCGAGATGGGAATGTCGAAAGCGTAAGCCAGTGTAGTTTTTTCATTAATTTTGAACCCAATGAACAGGACTGCGGCATCTTTGGAGGTATTTCCGAAGCCCCTTATGGAAACGCCGGCAAATGTATTTTCACGCCAACGTGCCATGGCAGAAATCTCTATTTGTGTCTCCGTTAAGTCACTTTTAACTAAACCGGAGGGTTTCAATGTCAGGTTTTCACCCATTCGGAGCATGTATGCTGCGTAGATAAAGTAGTGCTGGACGGGATTCAGCCCCCATCCCCCATTTCCTTTTTCTTTCAGTTTGGTGGCAAAGACTGGTTGCGCCGACAGCCCTATCTCCCATTTTCTTAACTGTAAAAACGCCCCCGCCTCGAATATGGGGGCACCAACGCTTTCTTTGCCAATAGGCAAGACGGATTCATTGTGCGAAAAATTCGGCTCAGCGTAAGTGCCTTCGGGAGCACGGAGCTTTGTACCATCTAGGTTGTACTGCAACCAGCCCGCACTCAATCCAAATGACAGAAGAGCACTCCGGTTCAGCTCCATCTGATAACTGTAGCTAAGCACGGCTTGTGTGGTGTTGTGCGCCCCTATGACATCGTTTTCGATGCGAATCCCAACGCCGCTGCTGATAGCATAGACAGGCAGGTGTGCGTTGATGTGCTGGGTGGCCGGCGCTCCAGCCAGCCCAGACCATTGCTGGCGGTAGGCGCCCGTGGCCACAAGCGTGTTTTCGAGGCCCGCATAAGCCGGGTTGTGCGCATAAGGATTGAGGGCGTAAAGGCTGTATTGTGGCACTTGCTGGGCAGCGAGCCAGCCGATGCTGCACACATATACAATTACGGTGTAGTAGTTTTTCATGTTCGGGATGATTAGTGGTTTTTTGAGATGGTGAAAGTAAGGGCTTGTTATGAATTCACCAATGCCCAAAAATCTTCGAGGGTCGAAACGGGCCTTTGGCAAGCAAAATCGCGGCAAACGTAAATAAGCGCGTTAGCTGTACTAGGCTTTCCTGCCAAGAGCGGCTGGGTATCGTCGGGTTGTTGGCTGACAGCAATTACTTTGTTTGGCAAAAAACCGCGCTCGATTTCGAGTGCTTTTTCAAAAGCGTTTTCACCAATAATCGCGATTTCTTGGAGCGGATATGCTTCATTCAACATGGCTGTAGCCCAACGCTCAAACGATAGCGGATATTTTTCAACCGTTTCACGCATTTTAGCGAGCATTTTCGAGGCGGTTTCTCGCCATTCTGAACGGTCGAGCAGGATACCAAGCCTTTGGAGGTTATGTACCATGGTGCTGTTGCCGGATGGAGTTGCATTGTCATAAAGGTCTTTTTTTCGAAATAGAATGTCTGTTTGATCCCTGTCCGTGAAAAAGAACATTTCCGACTCAGGGTCGTGGAAATGACCAAAGACATAGTCCGTGCATTCACCCGCAAGCTGCAAGTAGTGTGGTTCAAACGTGATCTGGTAAATATCTACAAGCGCTGCAATAAGATAGGCGTAGTCCTCCAAGAAAGCAAATGGCTGTGAAGCACTGTGACGCCAGCTACGTTGACTTTTGACTGTTGACTGTTGACTGTTTTGAAAATTGTTCAGCAAAAAATCAAGGTTGCGAATGGCAGCCTGCCGGTATGCTTCGTGGCCAAGCGCAGTGAATGCCGCTATATAGGCCGACGACATGAGTGCATTCCAACCCAGCAGTATCTTGTTGTCGAGGCTCGGCCAGATGCGACGGGAGCGCACTTCAAGAAGTTTAGCAGCACTGGCGCTTAGGCGCTTTTGGAGTGCCTCTACCTTTATATTATGGTCTGCCGCAAAGTCCTCGTATGAATATGGCCGCCAAAGGATGTTTTTTTCTTCCCAGTTTCCAGCTTCGGTTACCCCATAAAATTGGCAAAAAAGATCAGATTCGTCTCCCAGGATTGCTTCGATTTCTGATTTGTCCCAGACGAAAAATTTCCCTTCCACGCCTTCTGAATCAGCATCTTGCGCTGAATAGAACCCGCCTTCCGGGCTTGTCATCTCGCGTGCGATGTAGGAGAGGGTTTGTTGGATGACCGTTGAGTGTTGACCGTTGACCGTTGACTGTTGACCGTTGACCGTTGACTGTTGACTGTTGACTGTTGACTGTTGACCGTTGACCGTTGACGGTTGACTGTTGACTGTTGACTGTTGACCATTGACCGTTGACGGTTGACCACTTTCTACTATTTTACATGCCTCAGAAAGTACGCTGACCAGCAAAGCATTGTCGTAGAGCATTTTTTCAAAGTGCGGCACGAGCCACTCGCGGTCGGTGGCATAGCGGGCAAATCCACCTCCGATTTGGTCGTAGATTCCACCACGGGCCATTTTATCAAGGGAAAAAAGTGCGTGCTGAAGGGCCTCCGGATTCCCTGAAAAGTAGTGCCAGTTCAACAGCCATTGCAGGGCCATGGTAGACGGGAATTTCGGTGCGCCGCCAAAGCCGCCTTCTGAATGGTCGAATTGAGCACGCATTCGGCTGAAAATATCTTCAAAGTTGAGGGGTTGAGGGGTAGTGGGGTTGAGGGGTTGCGTACCAATGAAGATTTCATCGTTTCGCTGGATGTTTGCCAGCAATCGCTCGGCTTGTTCTGTCGCGGTGTCGCGTTTCGTTTCCCAAATATCTGCCAGATGCCTCAAAAGTTGCAACCAAGCAGGGCGGTTGTGCGCGGGTCGCGGCGGGAAATAGGTGCCGGCATAGAACGGTTTCGCATCCGGGGTAAGGAAACAATTGAGTGGCCAGCCACCGCCCCCTGTGAGCAATTGGCAAGCTTCCATATATATGGCATCCACATCGGGGCGTTCTTCGCGATCCACTTTGATGTTGATGAAATGCTCGTTCATAAACGCGGCAATGTCCTCATTTTCAAAAGACTCGCGTTCCATGACATGACACCAATGGCAGGTACTGTAGCCGATGCTGACCAAAATCGGCTTCTGTTCGGCACGAGCGCGCTCGAAGGCTTCAGGTTTCCACGCATACCAGTCTACTGGATTGTGGGCGTGCTGGAGAAGATAGGGAGAAGACTCAAATTGTAATTGATTCATGAAGAGGGTATTAAACCGCAAAATGTAAAACCGGAGAACAGGAAAATGTAAAATCAAGAGGAGATAAACCGCAAAATGTAAAACTTGAGAACAGAAAAATTTGAGACTATGAGTGAAACTACTTAACTTTGAAGAAACCAATTGATAAAAGCATGAAAAAATTTGACCTAGAAGACCGCCTCGTTGATTTCGCTGATATGATCATTGATGTGGTCGAAAATCTTCCAAACTGCAAAGTAGCCAATCACCTTGGCAGCCAACTATCACGATCTGGCACTGCTCCGGCCTTATTATATGGAGAGGTGCAAGCTGCCGAGTCGAATGCCGACTTTTTGCACAAGGCCAAACTAGTCTTGAAAGAACTCCGCGAAACGCAAGTTTGCCATAAAATTATCCGCAAACGGAGGTACATAGACCCAATTTTTATCGAAAAGGTACTTCAGGAAAATAGTGAATTGGTAGCCATTTTTACCGCTTCTGTCAAAACCGCTTCCCAAGACCAAGCGCGAAGCTAAGCGTGATTTTACATTTTCCTGTTCTCCGGTTTTACATTTTGCGGTTTAATTCTATATCACAGCGTGTCCCACCGATTCCGGCAATTCAGGTATTTGGTCGGCTATTTTTTCACGCTCGCTGATAATTTCTACCAAACGGCGCGTGGTACGACGGCGGATTTGGCGCTCCAGGTCTTTGTTCGGCTCTTTCAGGATATATTGGAACTTCATGGCCACGAGGTCCTTTTTCACTTCAGCCACGCGGAGGTAATGACTTTCGGGCTTTATCAAATCCTGGAAAGGGCTGAGGGTCTCGATGAGGATACGTTCCAGTTCTTCTACATTTTTGAGGTGCTTAAGGTCAATTTCAAACTCGATGCTGGTCCGCTTTACCTCACGCTTGGTATAGTTGATCACCTCAGCTACGAGCAACAGGGAGTTGGGAATGTAAATCATGTCATCGTCGTCGTTCAACAAATGGATGTTTTGCAGCGTGATGTCCGTGATTTTGCCCCGGTGCAAACCGATGCGCACGTTGTCGCCAATGCTGAGTTGGCCCGAAAAGGTGACAATCATCCCGTTGATCATGTTTGAGATGTAGTCTTTCGTGAGAATGGCGATCCCTGCAAAAACAATGGACAAGGAGGTAAACAACTGCCGAACGTCAATGCGGAACAGCGACAAAAGTCCCACGATTAAGCCCATTACCAAAAGTAAAAGGTAAATCTGCCCGACCCCGATGATAAAGTTGTCATCGCGCTTTATTTTGTGGCGGCGGCGATACCACCATGTAGTTCCAAACTGCACAAAATCCAAAAACATCAAAAAAATGGCGATACTCGCAAGCGTATTCACATAATAATCGAGTGGCTCGCGGTACTTCGAACCGGCGTAAAAATGCGATACATCCCACTCTCCCAGCCGCACAAGCACGAGGGTTGTAAAAAGCACAAGTTTGAAAAGAAGAATGAGGTATTTCATAGACGTTGGACTAAGGCCCAATTATTCCATCACCGATTCCACGCTTTGCAGCGGCAGGCCAAAAGCATCGGCCACTCCTTTGTACACCACTTTCCCTGCGACGATATTGAGGCCAAGTTTGAGTTCAGCGTTGTCGGCACAGGCTTTTGCCCAGCCTTTATCTGCCAGCTGGAGGGCATAAGGCAGCGTCGCATTGGTCAGCGCGAGCGTGGAAGTGAAAGGTACCGCGCCCGGCATATTGGCCACGCAATAGTGTACCACGTCGTCAATGATATAGGTAGGGTCGGCGTGGGTGGTCGGATGAGTTGTCTCGATGCAACCGCCTTGGTCTACCGCCACGTCCACCACCACGGTTCCCGGGCGCATGAGCTTGAGCATGTCGCGGGTGATGAGATTGGGGGCTTTCGCACCTGGCAGCAGTACCGCGCCTATGATGAGGTCGTGCGTCTGGATAAGTTGACGAATGTTGTACTCGTTTGAGTATTGCGTTACTACGTTGGCTGGCATCACGTCGCTCAGATAGCGCAAGCGTGTGAGGTTCACGTCCAAAATCGTAACCATTGCGCCGAGGCCGGCAGCCATTTTTGCGGCCTGAGTACCTACGACGCCACCGCCCAAAATGAGCACTTTGCCTGGGGGAACACCCGGCACACCGCCCAACAGAACACCTCGGCCCTTCGCAGGCTTTTCCAAATATTTTGCCCCTTCTTGAATGGCCATCCGGCCCGCCACTTCCGACATTGGAATAAGCAGCGGCAACTGGCGGTCTTTGGTTTCCACCGTTTCGTAAGCGAGACAGATAGACTTGCGCTCGATCATTGCTTTGGTCAGTTCTTCGCTCGATGCAAAGTGGAAATAAGTGAAAATCAATTGGTTGGGGCGGCAACGGGCGTACTCCTCCGCGATCGGTTCTTTCACTTTCATGATCATCTCCGCCTTGGCCCATACCTCGTCGGCGGTGGCGAGCATTTGTGCGCCGGCCCCAATATAGTCCTTGTCGTCAAAGCCGCTGCCTTCTCCAGCCGTGCTTTGTACAAACACGGAGTGGCCGCGGCGCGTAAACTCCATAGCTCCTGCCGGGGTAAGTGCTACGCGGTTTTCATTGCTTTTAATTTCTTTTGGTACACCGATTATCATGTGATGACTGATATTTAGATGGTTAGAAAAATTTTGTCAAAACGTTTACCTGGGATGTGTAAAAAGCCCCAGAGGGGGTATATTTTTGTAGCACAAGCGAATAAAATTTGTTTACCGTTCCATCGGAACGGCATCTAACAAACACTAGATACCGTTCCGATGGAACGGATAAAATATCCTTTGGCGATTCTACAAAGATAAAGTCCCCCTGGGACTTTTTACACAACCCCGGGTAAAATGGCGGATTAAGCGGCAAAGGTAGAAATCTCGTTTTCTGGAAAAGAGGAATTTTAATATCCAATGTCCAGCAAGGAATGTCCAATTTCCAAGTAGCGCTGCTCCTGATATTTTTGGGTGTTCAACCCGAGATTTTCAAGTTGAAAATTCAAGCATTGCGTCTTACTTGGACATTGGACATTCCTTGTTGGATATTGAAAATTGAAATTCCACTTATCTTCGCGCTTAATCCGCCATTGCGCGTAGCGCGAAGGAGGGCACTTTTGGGTCTGGGAGTGAAGTCTTTTTGCTGTTCCGTCCCAAAAAATCACGATTAAAACATCACGCCGAAGCGTGACAGTACCAACTCAAACTATTGATTTTCAATGACTATTGAACAAAACAAAGTAGTGGCCGTCCACTATACCCTCAACGAAGGGACAGCCGAAGGGCAACTCGTAGAATCCACCACCGGCGGCGAACCACTCGCTTTTATCTTTGGCGTGGGCAGCATGATCCCCGCTTTTGAAGCCAATTTGGTGGGACTGGCCATGGGCGACACGTTCGCTTTTGGCATCCCAGCCGCCCAAGCTTATGGCGAATACGACCAAACCGCACTCGTAGAGGTGCCCAAACAAATCTTCGAGCACGAAGGAAAAATCCCCGATGGTCTCCTCGAAATTGGCAATGTGCTGCCCCTCCAAGACCAAGAAGGCAACCGCATGCAAGGTATGGTAGCCTGGGTGGGCCTTGAGAATGTGAAACTCGACTTCAACCACCCGATGGCGGGCGTGGATCTCTTTTTCACCGGCCATGTGGAATCGGTGCGCGACGCAGAACCCATTGAGATCGAACACGGACACGTGCACGGGGCAGGCGGGCATCATCACCATTGACTGTTGACTGTTGACTGTTGACTGTTGACCATTGACTGTTGACCGTTGACTGTTGACTGTTGACTGTTGACTGTTGACCTTTCATTTCAGTAGTTTTCAAAGGAAACCTTCCAAGTGCTTTTTTGCATTCGGAAGGTTTTTTCTTTTCGAGAAAATGTATAGGAGTCAAGATATTTGCCTGATCTTCAAATAATATTATGGCGGAATTTAACGAACAAAATCCACCCAATGCCAGCAACACGGTTGATATTTGGTCGCGCACTATTGTGGCACTGCTAATTGGTGTTCTCATTGGGGCGGTCATTTCCCTAACCGGGTTGAATACCCTGGCGGATCATATTTTGCCGGTCATTGTCGGGTTTGTGGTGCTTGTGCTCATACTGGCCGGAATGTCTTTCATCCTTGTTCAGAACAAAGAAAAGATACTGCACAAACTTTTTGGCGTGAGCAATACCGACCTCGCCGATGTGAAGGACAACGCTCAGCAGTTGTTTATCAATTCCTGGAAAAAGGAGTTTCCCACCGCTAAAGAAAATTTCAACGCGGTCTTCACAAAACTCTTCGCGTGGTATTCCTGGATGAGTTTCCGGCGATGGATTTTGATGGTATTTCAGATGCTTTTCGTGGGTTTTGGGGGTTTGCTCGGCACCATGCTGCTTTATAATCAGAACAAACTACTCACCCAACAAAACCTCCTGCTCCAAAACCAAAACTACCGCCTCGACCAGCAGACCTATCTTCAAGAAGCCGACCGCCGCAGCTCACTGATTTTCCTGATGGGCAACCTGCTGGACGCCATGGACCGGGAACTTAAAAGCGACGTGGGGCAGCCGGGTGTGCGAGATCTTTCCCCACAGATCATTGGGCGCGTGGTGGCACTCAGCAAAAGTCTCCGCCCGTACCGATATTTGGAAAGTGATTCGTTGGTAGCACGAGAACTCAGTCCGGAACGCGGCCAACTATTGGTCAGCATCGTCAACAGCCAGATTGACAACAGCTCGCTGCGACGTATTTTCCAGTTTTCAGATTTTTCTTTTGCCGACCTGAAAGGCGCAGTGTTGTCCGGAGAATTCCTCAGTGGCATCAATCTCCGAAGCGCTGACCTGGCAAACGCCACACTGGACGAAACAGACCTGAGCCGTGCTGATCTAAGTGGCGCCGACCTTAGTGATGCCGTGCTTGCTCGCGCCAACCTGCGCGAAGCCCGATTCCGCCAGTCCATCCTGAAAAATGCTTACCTGGAATCCGCCGACCTTACACAAGCCAGTTTTTATGAGGCAAACATGCGGAGTGCGAATCTCGCTGGGGCCATACTCCGGCAAACACATTTTACCAAAGCCGACCTATCTGGGGCAAATCTTTTTGGAGCCACGGTAATTCGCACTGGATTTGAGGAGGCGATTTTGGATAGTGTGGCGGTAAACAGTTTCGACTGGCTCGCCAGGCTGCCGATCACAGGCCAAGACAGTATTCGCGGGATGAACTACCTAATGTCCAATTTCAAAGTGGATTCAGTAAGGACGAAGTTGCGGGTTCAGTATTTGCTGCTGAGGAAGATAAAGGAATAAGGCAAGGCCAGGTTTCGATTCCAATTTTCTGTTTTTTTGACAGGATTTACAGGATAAACAGGATGAGTGACATCGTATTGTCGGCAAAGCCGACAACCCCTATTAAATCCTGTCCATCCTGTAAATCCTGTCAAAAAAACCTCCGTCTAAATCAATTGGTTTACCGCAAAAAACAGCACCAAGTAAATCCAAAGCCCATCGAGAAAATGCCAATAAAGCGTAAGCAGGCGCAGACTTAGGCGTTTTTCAGGGTCAGAAAAATATACCAGTACCGTGACAGGGTCCACCATGTTCTTCTTGGCCGCGCGATAAAATTGGAAAAGGAAGGGCAGCCCGGCAAACACGTGGGCCAAATGAACAAATGAAATGACGTACAAAAAACCTGTAGTGGTAGAAGTACCCAGATTGATATTTTGCTTAAATAGCCACCACCACGCTACGCCTTGCATCAGGGTAAAAAACATCGAAAGCCAAATCGTAAATTTGAGGTTTTGCTGATACCCAAGCGTGTCGTCAGAAAGGTAGCAACGTTTGGAACGGATCATCGTCCAACTGCTGGCGAGCAGGATAGCCGTATTGAAAACAAACAAGATTGGAACGCGCACCGGAGGCACTTCATGGACAACACGAATATAAATATATGCCGCCGTGAGGGACAGAAACAAGAACGTCAGGCCGAACAATAGGATGAACAGCATCACATTTTTGGGATGGAACAGGAATTCGTTTTGTTTAGTATCCATGATTCATAAAGTGATTAGCCCAATTGCAGTGATAGCCAGCGCAATGCCTACCCAATTGAGCCTCGAAAGCCGCTCCCGAAACAGCGTTACCGCCCCGATGGTTGTGGCAATGATAATTCCAACATTCGCCACAGGGAACACAAACGAGCCTTCCAGCCCACTGCTTAGTGCAAATAGCATGAAAAGCATCGAGCCATAGTTGGGGATGCCCAGGATGATGCCCGCCAACACGTTTTTCCATGTAAATCGAAGTCGGCCAGTTGCCCAACCAACCACTGCAACGAGCAAACCCAACAGGCCCGCCGCAGCAAAAATGGTGATGATAAAGGTAGGGTCGCTCATGTCGGACAGACCTTCGTTTTGAACGCGCACGAGCAGCACTTCCAGCAAGCCCGCCAAGATCCAGGTGGCGATAGGTATCCAGAGCAGGTTTTTCGTAGTATCTACCCCGGAACGG
>JANMME010000540.1:0-5485 GCA_031373015.1 Saprospiraceae bacterium | reverse complement strand
CCTCTAAGGCCAAATTTTGCCCGATTGTGGGTATTTTTATCCAAAAAAAAGTTATGTTTTTGCGCAGGCAATGCTCCGCAAACCGAAGCTGCTCTACCTTAGCCCCTCTTTGATTTGGAAAAGACACGCTCCATGCGCACTTTCAAATTCCTTCTGGCTCTCTCCCTTACCACTTTGCTCGTATGGCAACTCGCCCGTCCGCTGCATTTGGGCGACAAAACCATCCCCCCCCTTGGCGCATTTCTCAATCCTTTTTCCGGCTTTTGGGCAAATGCCGAGCACGCGAAAGGTTTTGACTATAAATCGCTTTCCCTGCCCGGACTCAAAGGCAAAGTCGAGCTTGTGTACGACGATCTGCTCGTGCCTCATATTTTTGCTGAAAACCTAGAAGATGCCGTGCGGGTGCAAGGTTATATTACCGCCCAGCACCGCCTTTGGCAAATGGACATGACAACGCGCAAAGCCTCTGGCCGCCTTTCTGAGGTGATCGGAGAAAAAACGCTCCGGCTCGACCGACTTGCCCGCCGAAAAGGCATGTTGCTGGCTGCTGAAAACGACCTTATCGGTTGGAAAAAATCGCAAAAAACCATGGATTTGCTCAAAGCATACACCGATGGCGTGAATGCTTGGGTAACCCAACTATCCCCTGCCGATTGGCCCATCGAGTTCAAATTGCTCGATTACAAACCCGAACCCTGGACGCCGTTAAAGACCGCGCTCGTGTCTGAAGCCATGGCCGAAACCCTTTGTTCATGGGAAGAGGACCTGGAAAGCACCAACACCCTGGCGCAGTTGGGACGCGAAACGTTCAATTACCTCTACCCGGAATGGAACCCCAAACAACAGCCCATTATCCCTGACACCGGGCAATGGGCTGACTTGCATCCTCTCCTGCCCCCGCCTTTTTTTGCCGATACCAATACTTCGCTGGGTCTTATTGAACCGGATGGGCCTGCGGAGAAGTTCTTGAACGACCGCCAGATCGTCGGCAGCAACAACTGGGCACTGAGCGGCTCAAAAACCAAATCGGGCAAACCCATCTTGTGCAACGACCCGCACCTCAACCTCACCCTACCGTCTATATGGTTTCAGGTACAAATCCATACCCCCGAGGCCAATACTTATGGCGTCTCGCTCCCGGGTGTTCCAGGCGTACTGATCGGTTTCAACGAAAACATCGCTTGGGGCCTGACCAATGTGAGCCATGATGTATCTGACTGGTACAGAATCCATTGGGCAAATACCCAGCGCAACAAGTACCAAATAGACGGGGAGGAAAAAAGCGTCCAATTCCGTTACGAAAAGATCGGCGTGAAAGGCAAACCTGATTTCCTGGACACGGTTCGCTATACTGTGTTTGGACCGGTCACCTACGATTTTGAACCCGAAAACCCGCTCCGCGATTGCGCCCTAAGATGGGTGGCGCACGATGTGCCCGAGCAAAGCTCCTTCGATGTGTTTCTCGGCCTCAACACCGGTAAAAATTATAAGGATTACAAGACTTCGCTCCCAGGATTCGATTCGCCTGCCCAGAATTTTGTGTTTGCCTCCCGCTTTGGCGACATCGCGATTCAACCCCAAGGGAAGTACCCGGTGCGCGGCCAACAACAAGGCCGGTTCATTCAAGAGGGCGACCATTGGGCCAATGCCTGGCATAGTTACATCCCGCAGGATCAAATACCCAGCATGAAAAACCCGAGCCGGGGCTATGTCTTTTCCGCCAACCAACACACTACGCCTCCTTCCTATCCTTATTATTACCTCGGAAATTTTGAAGATTGGCGCAGCCGCCGCATACACGACCGGCTTGAAGCCATGACAAACGCCACGGCTGACAGCATGAAAACGATGCAGTTGGACAATTATAGCCAACGCGCCGCAGATGCCCTGCCCACCATGCTTCGGTTGCTCGACCGCAGCCAATTGGATGCCGATGGCAAGCAAATGGCCGACGAACTTGGGAGATGGGATTACAGGTACGAATCCAAAGTTCTAGCCCCCACTCTTTTCGAATCTTGGTTTGACTCTTGCTACACTGCTACATGGGACGAAATTACCGCGCTCGAAAAACAAGGAAAAAACAGCCTCCATACCGATGATCTTGCAGCAAGTAAAAATCAGAAGATAGGGCTCCTTTACCCAGAAGCATGGCGCTTTATCGAAATGATGCAAACAGACTCTGCCAGCGCCTTTTTTGACCATCCTGCCACGCCGTTCCGCGAGACAGCCCGCGATATTGTGCTCGAATCTTTTAAACTCGCCCAAGCATATTTTAGGCAAAATCCCGATAAGCGTGTGGCCTTTGGAGAGTACAAAGGGTTTGCACTCAAGCATTTAGGCCAAATTGATGCCTTCAGCCGCTTGGATTTGAAACTGGGCGGCCACCGCACCGCGCCCAATGCCCTGAGCAAAAGCAACGGCCCTTCGTGGCGCATGATTGTCGAACTGGGGGATGTGGTGCACGCCCTCGGTGTTTACCCCGGCGGTCAAAGCGGCAACCCTGGAAGCCGGTATTACGACAACATGGTGGACACTTGGGCCAGTGGGAATTATTATGATTTGCTTTTCCTAAAATCGGCGGATGAGACATCAGGCCGGATTCTGGGAAAACAAGTTTTTAGTCCTAAGTAAAATCAAGCTTTTTTTTGATGAAAAACACCTTGCTCGCTGCACTTGTTATTTTTGTTTTAGGCAATTTTTGTCGCTTCGGTTTGCCGTGGTGGAGTCTTGCTCCTATTGCCGCCCTGGTAGGCTGGTTTTTTTCGCGTAGTGGCTGGGGCGCGTTCTTTGGAGGTTTTCTGGGTGGGTTTTTGTTGTGGTATGTCAATGCCTGGCTTGCAGATTACGCCAATGAAGGACTGCTCTCAGCTAAAGTTGGGCAACTTTTTATGGGTATTCATGGCGCCCAATTGCTCCTGACTGCAGGGCTTTTAGGTGGGCTACTCGGCGCATTTGGCGCACTTACAGGCAGGTGGGCTCAAGAAATGCTCCTGAGGAGGCCTGCCAGGAAAAGAAATTATTTACAAGAAAGGAGGCGCTAAGGAACGGGTGAATAAGCAGTATTATCCATAGATTATTCACACGCTTTATAAGGTTTTAGTACAAAAAACATTGTATGCAATGATCAAACAGTTCAATCTGAAACATTTTCAAACGATCTCGGAGATGAAAACTCCACCGCTTCCGGGGATCACAGTGTTTGTCGGGCGAAATGACACAGGGAAAACTGGCATCTTAAAACTCCTGTACGCTTCATTGAAGGCTTTGGAAAATCATAGCCTTAAACAGGCAGCTGACAGCAGTGCCGACCCTTTCCGAAAAACGCTCTCTCAAAAATTATGGGGCGTCTTTGAACCTCCCTTGCGCATTGGATTAGGTGCTCTGGTAGAAAAAAGCGCCGACGAAAAACTTTTCCTTGAGTTGAGCCTTCAATCAGAACGGCTCAAATTTCAAGACAAAATGCATTTCTCTTTCGGAAGCAGTACAGTGGACACTATCAGCAGTGGGAATTGTAGCGAAGATATACAGGCCTTGCCCGCAAATTTTCGCACACTTTTTATTCCGCCCAAAGAGGTTCTGACGGGCCAAAAGGCCATTCAGGCCGCGCGAAATATTGCCCAAACACGGGGTTTCGACGATACCTATCACGATCTGATTCAGGCACTTTCAATTCCAACAGTCCCGCTACTTACTCCTTCGTAAGGTAATTCCTTTTCTCTTCTAAATGGCAAATCAAAAAACGATTGAGACGGATATCATCATCATAGGCGCAGGCCCCGTTGGGCTCTTTGCCGTTTTTGAAGCCGGGTTGTTAAAACTGCGCTGCCACCTGATAGACATCCTCCCGCAGCCGGGCGGGCAACTCACCGAGATTTACCCGAAAAAGCCCATCTACGATATCCCCGGCTATCCTGAAATCCTCGCAGGCGATCTGGTAAAAAACTTGCTGCGCCAAATCGAACCTTTCCACCCCGGCTACTCCTTGGGCGAACGCGCCGAAGGCATTGAACGTCAAGCAGATGGCCGATGGCTCGTCACCACACAACGAGGCATACAACACCTCGCACCAGTTATCTTTATCGCCGGCGGCTTAGGCAGTTTTGAGCCACGAAAACCGCCCATTGAAAACATAGCCCAGTTTGAAGACCACGGCGTGGAATATTTCGTGCGCAACCCAGAAATGTACCAAGGCCAGCGCGTTGTCATCGCAGGTGGCGGCGACTCAGCCCTGGATTGGACCATCTATCTGGCCAATATTGCAAAAGAGATTACGCTCATCCACCGACGAACAGAATTCCGGGGTGCGCTCGACAGTGTTGAAAAAGTGCAGCATCTCGTGGAGAAAGGCCGTGTCAAACTTATAACCAACGCACAAATCGTTGGCCTTAAAGGAAATGGGAAACTAGAAAGCCTAACGGTGCTACACGATACCGAGGGCGAGCGTCAATTGCCCGCCGATCATTTTGTGCCGCTTTTTGGCCTGACCCCCAAACTCGGCCCCATCGCCGATTGGGGACTTGCCATTGACAAAAATGCAATCAGCGTCAACACCCTCGACTACTCCACCAATGTGCCCAGCATTTTTGCCATTGGCGACATCAACACCTATCCCGGCAAATTGAAACTCATCCTTTGCGGGTTTCATGAGGCTACCCTCGCCTGTCAAGCAGCGTTCAACATCGTGCATCCGGGCAAAAAACTTTCGTTTAAGTACACGACGGTAACGGGGATTGAGGGGCTGGGGAACACGGCTTACACGGATTAGACACGGATTTGTAATTGGCGCAATATTGGCCAGAACCAAGACAATCGCCGTCAAAAACCTGCAATCATTTTTCCAACCGAACCATTCGCCTATTTTTGCAGCCAATCCCCGTTCAATACGCATGGTGGAAAACTTCCCTTTCGACAAACAATTTGACTCCTCCGACTGCGGTGCGGCGTGCCTACGCATGATTGCACGGCATTACGGCCGGTTTTATTCGATCGAGTTTTTGCGCCAACTCTCGCATACCGACAAGGTGAGCGCGTCCCTGGCAGGCATCGCCGGGGCAGCCGAAAAGATCGGATTTCGCACTTTGGGGGCCAAAACGGGGTTTAACCGGCTTTCAAAAGACATCCCGTTGCCCTGTGTGGCCCATTGGAAACAAGACCATTTTGTAGTGGTCTACAAAATTTCGGGGGGTGATGTGTTTGTGGCTGATCCTGCTTCAGGAAAAGTTCAGTTGAAAGAGCAAGACTTTTTGAACGGCTGGATCAGCGACGTGGTGAACACCGAGCCACAAGGCATTTTGCTCCTGCTTGAAACCACACCAGAATTTTTTGACCGCGAAGGCGAAAAGACCAACCGTTCTGGGTTCAAGTTTTTATGGCCTTACCTGAGTCAGCACAAACGCCTGATCTGGCAACTCGGCATAGGGCTTTTGTTGGGAAGCCTCATTCAATTGGCGTTCCCGTTTCTGATGCAGGCTTTGGTGGACAAGGG
>JANMME010000495.1:0-2727 GCA_031373015.1 Saprospiraceae bacterium | reverse complement strand
TGTTAATCCTGTCAAAAAATATATTTGGTAGGGATTTCCACCATGCTAAAAGAAAAGCACTCTTTTTCAACATGATTTTTGGAAAAATGAATCACCCACACAAGTCCCCCTCTCCTGCGCTTCGGCTACAGCGGGTAAACTTACTACTGCTACTGCTACTGCCACTCTCCTTGTTCGCGCAGAACAAATTCTCCATGTCCGACGCGTTCCTGAAACGCGCGGCGCTAACCCCGGCCAATCTGAAACAGTTGCAGTGGATTCCCGGAACGGTTCAATTCACCCATGTCCTGGGCGATCAAATGGTGCGCGTGAACGCTCCCAATCTCTCGGCGGACACGCTCAGTTTGCTGCCAAAAATCAATGAAGGCCTGGCCAAAATTGGCGCTCCCCCCCTTCCCGGCTTGCCAAACGTGTCGTGGACAAGTGCCGACAACCTATGGTTTCACACCGACAAAGAGATCTACACCTACTCGCTTACGGAGGGCCTGAACCGCAAAAACTGGTATCCGGCAGAAGCAGAAAACCTTGATATTCAAGATAAAACCTTTTCAGCAGCCTACACCATGGGCAACGACCTCTGGGTGAACATCGGTGGCAAAGAACTGGGCGTAGCTAAAAGCGAAGGCGATGGAATTGTGTGCGGCAAGAGCGTCCACCGCGAGGAATTTGGGATTTTTAAGGGCACTTTTTGGAGCACCTCAGGGCGTTACCTGGCATTCTACCGCATGGACGAAAGTATGGTGACGAAGTACCCAATCTATGTCCTTGATTCGATGCCTGCGCAAGCGCGTGAAATCCGCTACCCATACGCTGGGTCAAAAAGCCACCACGTCACCGTGGGCGTTTTTGACACACAAACGGCCAGGACGATTTACCTCCAAACCGGTTTACCAGCCGAGCAATACCTCACCAACGTGTCCTGGACGCCCGACGACAAATATGTGCTTATTGCAGTACTGAACCGCGGACAGGATCACCTGTGGTTCAACCAATATGATGCCGCCACGGGTGCATTCGTCAAGACCGTTTTTGAAGAGAGCTCCGACAAATGGGTGGAGCCTGAAAAACCCACTGTTTTTGTGCCCGGCTCGAACGATCAATTCCTGTGGCAAAGCGAACGCGACGGCTACAACCACCTCTACCTCTGTAGCTTAAGCGGAAAAACCGCGCGCCAAATCAGCAAGGGCGCAATGCCCGTTACTGCTTTTTACGGCTTCGATACCAAAGGCGAAAACTGCTATTATCAAGTGGCCGACGAAACGGGCATGAACCGCTACGTGTTTGCTGCCAACCTTAAATCAGGGGTGCTCACGCGACTCAACGAGGAAGCGGGCACACACAACGCACTTGTAAGCAGCACGGGGGATTGGGCTTTGGATGTGTTCGCCAATGCCACAACACCTCGTTTGGTTTACCTTTCACCTTGGGCTAAGACGGCCAATCGAGAGATCATTTTTAAGGCAATGAACCCGCTCGAGGGCTATGCGCTTGGCCGCACGAGTACTTCTACCGTTCTCTCGAAAGGCGGAATGTCTTTGAATACGCGTCTGATTTTGCCACCTGATTTTGATTCCAAAAAGCAGTACCCAGTGCTAGTGTATTTGTATGGTGGCACCCACGCCCAATTGGTGACCAATACCTGGCTGTCCGGGGCAGACCTTTGGATGCACCACATGGCCGAGGAAGGCTACATCATATTCACCGTGGATGGGCGTGGCTCAGCCAATCGCGGTTTGGCCTTTGAAAATGCCATCCACCGTCGCTTAGGCGATGTTGAAATCGAAGATCAATTGGCCGGGATTGAGTACCTGAAGTCCCAGACTTTTGTGGACCCGGCGCGTATCGGCGTTTTTGGCTGGAGCTACGGCGGGTTTATGACCACTTCGCTGATGACTCGCCCGGAATCAAAAGGCGTGTTCAAATGCGGCGTAGCGGGCGGTCCGGTCATTGATTGGAAGATGTACGAGATCATGTATACCGAACGCTACATGGATACCCCACAAGAAAACCCCGAGGGCTACGCCAAAAACAGCCTTTACCAGTACATAGACAATTTGAACGGTCGCCTCCTCATGATCCACGGCAGCTCTGATGACGTTGTGTTGTGGCAACACTCCCTGCGCTACATCCGCGAGTGTGTGCGCCGGGGCAAGCAAATTGACTATTTCGTGTATCCCGAGCACTTGCATAATGTGCTGGGGAAGGACCGGGTGCATTTGTTTGAGAAGATTGAGGGGTTTTTTAACCAAAATCTTAGGGATGCACCGGGGGAGAGACCATAATAACAAAAGATATTGGCAATACTTTCACGAGTACGCCCTCCAAGAGTGGCAGCAGTAGCGGGGGGAGTTTCAGCGGCGGCGGTTTTGGTGGTGGTGGCGGGGGAAGTTGGTAAGGCGGTTATTAGGCGAAGTACGGGCTAATTTCTTAAAATCAGATCGCTTTGGCGCATAAGTTTTCTTTTCCGCTAAGCGCCGCGTTCCACGCTAAGCAACAAACCGCGTACTAAAAACCTTTCTATTTGAACTTCACATCTGTAGCATTGCGCGAAAAAACCGGCTCCTTCTTCTTTCCGGGCGCTTTCACTTTTAAGCCCTTGAATTCCGCTCCATGCACATCATCGAGCACAATTGCCGTCCTGTAATCTTCCTTTTCGCAGCTCAAGGTCACATTTTCAAAGGTGATCCCCCTGGCGTGGCGTATATAAAATCCCCAGGCAGGCAATTC
>JANMME010000487.1:0-4872 GCA_031373015.1 Saprospiraceae bacterium | reverse complement strand
GGTGAAATTGCCTCTCGTAAAAGTGATTTTTATAATTATAAGAATTCTTATACTTTGGCAAGATCGCAGTATTTGTCTGCAATATCATCGGGCAATACTACTTTAGCGGAACAAAAGAAAATCGAGTATATCAGTCATTTGCAAAATATGGAAGATGCCGGAGCAACCGTCAATATTCATCTCGCCTATGATACTTTGAATTTTAATGCAGACACCTCTCGTCTGTGGATTAATAATATGAATTCTTATGGCGCAGATGTTCAAATAGCTCTGCAATATGCTATAGATGGTGATGCCACCGCTGCAAGTAACAAAATCCAAGCAATTTCTTCAAAGTATAACGTCGTTAGCCAAGAAGGAATAAATGATCTTTTGGCCATAAATCAAATGATTAGAATTTTGGATTCAAAAAAATCTCCTTTTTATTTAGATTCGAGTAGTGTCCAACTAATTAAGTCATTAGCAGATGCTAATTTAGGATATTCTTCAAGTGTTGCGCAGAATATTGTGGAGACTTATGGCATTCATTATTCCCCATCATATCGTTTCCCAGAAGGTGGCTCGGAGCGTGGTTTCCACAACAATGTAGAATTGGGGGAGGGTTTTGTTAAAGTATATCCCAATCCGGCTTCTAACCAGATATTTTTTGAAAAATCTGGGTTTGTTTCCAACACACCTTTGACATTAAAGGTTTCAGATTTGACTGGTCAGTTGATTTACAATGGAGTTATTGAAAACAATAGCCTTGTCTTGGATGCGAAAAACATTCAAAGTGGAATTTACTTCTTCGAAATATTTGGAAGGGATAAATTCATTCAATCTGGCAAGGTTTTAGTTGTCAAATAATTGCTTGATCGCATAAAAACAAATTTTGGGGATTAGAGAAGCATACATCTTTTGTTTTTCTGATCCTCAATTTATATTAACCTCGTTCGACTCAATAATACATTTAAAATGCTTAAAAATTCAATCTTAATAACCGTTGTATTGCTTTTATTCGTTGGTACCTCCTTAATGGCTCAGGTTGGGTTTGTAAAATCATATGAAAACTTTAGCAATTACGGAGAATCTCTTATAGATATTGTACCTCTTGGTGACACTATTTTAGGTATTGGATTGACTCAAAACAACAATACACCATATGAATATGGGTTGCTTTTGGCAGCATTTGATACTTTAGGCAATATACTTTATAGCAATAATCTTTTTCTAACAACTCCTAGTTCTTGTTTTTTTCAACCGCCATCCAAAATAGCTCCCTTAAGAAATGGTAATTTTGCAATTACTGGAGGTGTATTGTCTTCACCATCAAAAATATTCTATCTCGAGTTTGATAGGTACTGCAATAAGATTAACTATTTTGAGTATCAAGATATTGATGCTGTTTTTTTCTCTAGTAATAACATAATTCAAATTGATTCAGGGTTTTTGATCCTCGGAACAGTAAATTACTTGAACGATAAAAAGAACGACATCTTTATTAAGAAAATTGATAATATTGGACGCGAAACTTGGACAAAGAGCTATGGCGATACTTTTAAGGATGAATTTTTTTTATCATCAAAATTGATTTCCTCAAATTCAATATTGGTTTGTGCTGAAAAAAATTTCCATTCTACGCCGTCAAATCTTGCTGATTGGTATAAAAGTTGGTTTTTTTATATTGATACGCTTGGGTATGTTTCATCATCGTGGGAAACAAACGAAGATGAAAAAGAAGTTGGAGCTATTTCGTTAGATATAGATAGCTCTAATTATTTTACATATGTAAGCCAGACATACGCCCTAATTTCAGGCCAAGCAATTCGAATCTTTCCACTTCTAGTTAGAAGGGATTCTTTGTTTAATTTAGTATGGAAGAGGATAATTGGAGAAGGAACAATAAATGCTCCAAACGTTTTTCGTGAAATTATTCCTGATAAACATGACAAAGGCTGGATAATGGTAGGAGAAGCCGCGAAATTTAGCAGTATCAATGCAGGATATGGAGAAGTCTGCTCATGGATTCGAAAAGTCACCTTTGAAGGAGATAGCCTTTGGGAGAGAAAGGATACTATTTATTGGAGCCATCAAGGAACATTTGAAAACAGTTCTTCCGGTATCTTTCAGACACCCAATGGAGATATCTATACATGCGGCTATAACACACAATACTCACCATCAGTAAATGTAAGAGCCACCCTAGTAAAAGTTGACCGAAACGGATGTATTCATAAAAATTGTAATTTAGTAAATTTGGTAGAACCAAACCCTCTGGAAGCAATACAAGTTTACCCAAATCCGACTACTGGTAAAATTGAATTTAGCGGTGTTGCTTATGGTAGAGTTTCCATTTATGGTATAAACAATAATTTAATATTTGATCAAACAAGTAACTCCCCTATAGATATTTCAACATACCCAGATGGGATTTATATTATTGCAATATACGACAAACAGCACTTTTTTCATAATAAAGTGCTTAAGATTAGTGAGAAATAGGTGAGAAGAAGTCACCTTCAATTTGCTTTTTTAATTCCTTTTGTAACCGCTTCACGTTTTGATTTTGACCCACAGTAGCACAACAACATCCGAATAAGTTATAGGATGAATCTGTAAATCTTGCCATACAAATTACAACGGAGGAGATCTTTAACTTCTTGGCCTGACAATACATCAAACATGTTCAATTTGGTGACCAAGAGGTAAAGGTTTTTTAACCTGTTTTGGAAAGATAAAATTTATGCCAAACGCTTTTGGCAGAGCAAATATCCCTCCTCAATCGCCCTTTTCGCATCCAATTCAGCCGCCTCTTTTGCGCCACCGATCAGATGGACTTTAATCCCAGTCGCCATGAGCGGCGCATACAAATCGCGCATGGATTCTTGCCCAGCACATACCACAACGTTTTCTACCTCAAGCAATTGTGGCTTCCCTTTCACTGTAATATGCAAGCCAGCGTCGTCAATTTTCAGGTATTCCACCTCGTTCCACATCTGCACATTGCGGCTTTTCAGCGTCATGCGATGCGCCCAGCCGGTGGTCTTGCCAAGGCGTTCGCCCACTTTGCCTTTGGAGCGTTGGAGCAGCCAGGCTTGACGGGGTGGATGTTCGGGTTGGGGTTTTGTGATGCCGCCGCGATGGTGGTAAGTTTCGTCAATTCCCCACTCGGATTGGTAATGGGGGATTGATTGACGATTGATGATTGATGATTGATGATTGTTGATGTCTTTGGAGCCCTCATCTGTCAAGAACGTAGCTACATCAAACCCAATACCACCCGCACCTATGATCGCCACGGTTTTACCGACGGGTTTTCCGAGCAACAAAACATCCAGGTACGATAGCACTTTTGGGTGGTCAATGCCTTCAATTTTTGGGGTTCGAGGGACAACGCCCGTAGACACCACCACCTCTGCAAAATTATTTTGAATCAAAAATTCCGCATCTACTAGTGTGTTCAAGTGCAACACAACACCGTGCTTTTCGATCATTTTGCCAAAATACCGCAACGTTTCGTAGAATTCCTCTTTACCCGGAATGCGCTTGGCCATGTTGAATTGCCCACCGATCTCCCCAGAAGCCTCAAACAAGTGGACTTCATGACCAATTGCTGCCAACTCGGTCGCTGCTGAAAGCCCGGCAGGGCCAGCGCCCACAACGGCAATTTTTTGGTGATTGGTGGATTGGTGACCCTCCTTCGCTAAAGCTACGGCGGGTAAATTGGTGACTGGTGATTGGTGGCCCGCCTTCGCTCCCGCCTGCCGAGCCTTGGCGGGCAGGAAAGCTACGGCGGGTAAAGATTCCTTGCAGGCTCGGGGGTTCACCAGGCAACTGGCCGTTTTGCCTCTAAAAATCTGATCGAGGCAAGCCTGATTGCAGGCAATACAGGTGTTGATTTCGTCGGCCTGTTGAGCCTGAGCCTTGCGGACAAAATCGGGGTCGGCGAGAAAGGGCCGCGCCATAGAGACCATGTTGGCAAAGCCCTCCCGCAGGATCTCTTCGGCTTTTTCGGGGGTGTTGATACGGTTGGTGGCGATGAGCGGAATGCGGAGTTTGCCCATCAGTCGCTTTGTGACCCAAGCGTAGGCGCCACGCGGCACCAGTGTGGCGATGGTGGGCACACGCGCCTCGTGCCAGCCGATGCCTGTATTGATAATGGTGGCGCCAGCGGCTTCAATGGCGAGCGCGAGTTGTTCCACTTCTTCCCAAGTCGAGCCTTCGTCCACGAGGTCGAGCATCGAGATGCGAAAAATGACGATGAAATCTTTACCCGCTTTTTCCCGCACTTTTCGCATGATTTCGAGGGGGAATCGAATGCGGTTTTCAAAACTACCGCCCCAATCGTCGCGACGGTGGTTGGTGCGCGGCGCTATGAACTGGTTGATCAAATATCCTTCGCTGCCCATGATTTCTACCCCATCGTAGCCCGCTTCACGGGAAAGCGCGGCGGCGTTTGCAAAGTCGTTTATGGTGGCTCGGATGAGGCGTTGACTCATGCTCCAAGGCTTGAACGGAGAAATAGGCGCTTTCAAAGGCGAAGGCGCTACCAGCAAAGGGTGCATGGAATATCGCCCCGCGTGGAGGATTTGCATACAGATTTTTCCACCTTCTGCATGAACAGCTGTCGTCACATTGCGGTGCCTGGTCATCTCACCATGCGAGGTCATTTTTGCCCCAAACGGCGCCAACCAGCCTTGCCGATTGGGGGCAATACCCCCCGTGACCATCAGCCCCACGCCGCCCCGAGCGCGAGCAGCAAAATACTCGGCCAGTGCGCGGAGATCGTCTTTCTTTTCCTCCAAACCCGTGTGCATAGAGCCCATGAGCACACGGTTGGGCAGCGTCGTGAAACCTAAATCAAGCGGGCTGAAAAGATGGGGATAGATCGGG
>JANMME010000448.1:0-3378 GCA_031373015.1 Saprospiraceae bacterium | reverse complement strand
TCCTAATTGAACAAAAATCCGTGCGAATCCGTGTCTCATCCGTGTCCTCCGTGTTCCACAACGATCTACTGGAATTTTCCCCATTCCGCAATTTCCTCCTCCGACCACAATTCCGGGAAAAACACCACCATCTGAAGCCGTGGAGGCAGGTATTTCTGCCAGTTGGTGCCGCCGGTGGCTTCTATTTCTTTGGGCTTTGCATCCAAGTAGCGCACGGCTGAGCGGTAATGCGAAAGTCCCCAGCGCACATTGGCGTTGAGATCGTGCTCGCGCAGGAGTTGAATGAGTTCGGGGTCTTGCTTGGCCTCGGCGGGGAGGTTTTGGTAGAGTTGGCGCAGGTTGCAGGATTGGTAATGCTCTGCAAAGCGTGTGAGTTCTTCTGAGTATTTTTGCTCGAACTGCCTGAGTGTCAGCGTTTTCTTTCCGGAGGCGAGCTCCGTTGCGCCTGATCTCCAATACAACACAGAATACAGCAGTTTCACGTCCGACACGTCGGCAGTGAGTTCGCGCTTGTTGGGGTGTACGAGCTGGCGCAGATCGGTGCTGGCCATTTCGATCATGCGGTACTGCACACTTTGGAACCCGCTGGCGGGCAGGAGACTCATGCGGAAACGCAGGAACTCATCGCGGTCCATGCCGTCAATCATGATATCGAACGACTGTATGAGTTGCTGGAAATAGCAGTTGATACGCCTCAGTTGGCGTTTGAATAAGTCCGGCGAAGGCGAGGTGGCGTCCGACAATTGCGCAATGGCATCGAGTGTGAGCCGGAAATACAGCTCTGTTATTTGGTGGTAGAGGATAAATATCCGCTCATCAGGGATGGGCGTACGCGGATTTTGAAGACTGAGCAGCGTGTCGAGATGGATATAGTCCCAATACGTCAGGAAGTCGGCATAGAGCAATCCGTCGAGGTACGACTTCATGTCCTGGCCCATAGCGCCGTATTTTTCTTCTAATTGGCTGAGGCGGGAGAGGATTTCGTCAGACATTTTTTAGGCAGATATTTTAAGCCCCAAAAGAAGGCAAGCAAAACAGAGCACCAAACTACCGAGCACATTGGCAGCTGCCAAAGTTTGCTGGCCGCCTTGCCAAAGTTGAAAGCTTTCTGCAGTAAAATTCGAAAAGGTACTGAATCCACCGCAAAAACCTACTATCAACAGTAGCCTCCGCTGTTCCACCAGCCCGCTATAGAGCTGATGTCCGAGCAAAATGCCTATCACGAAACAGGCCAGTGCATTGCTTATAAGTGTAGCCCATGGGAAACGCGCCAGCAAGGGCTGAATGGCCAAACTCAATCCCCATCGGGCCGCGCTGCCGATGCCACCACCTAGGAAAACCAGCAAAAATCGGGACATAATAGTAAGGTACGTGTCAAAAGGGTTGACCTGAAAAAATGAACCGAATTCTATTTCTTTATTGGGTGCCAGACTTTCCAAGTTTTTAAAACTTGGAAAGTCTAAGCGTGGTAAAAGGCTACCCCTACAAAAAACCCCGACTAATTACAGCCGGGGCAACAACTAAAAAATTAAGCTATGAAAACAAAAACTTCTTTACCCGCCGAAGCCCGTTTAGGGCGAAGGAGGGTCATAAACTTCTTTACCCGCCGAAGCCCGTTTAGGGCGAAGGAGGGCTTTCGTCCGATGCTTTAGCGAAAGCGGGCTTTCCGCCTAAACATGGCGGGTAACCCGCCTTCGCCCTATACGGGCTACGGCGGGTAAAGACGGGTAAAGATAAAATAGAAAATGCCGCTTGTGCAAGCGGCATTTTCAAATTTGTCTTTATTCTGACTTGTCGCGACCTCCTGTGAGCATATCTTGATACTCTTTCAGTTCATCCCACTGACCTCCTGCGGCGAATTTCGCCTGGGCGGGCCAGGTGCTGGGATCGTGAATTTGATATCGGGGGCCTGCCGCGGCGAGGATTTCCTTGATACGATCTTCGGAAGCAGCAGCCAATTCAGCCCAGGTCGAGATGCCGCCTTCTTTCAGCAGGGTCTCGATTTTCGGGCCAACGCCTTCTATGATTTTCAGGTCGTCGAGTTTTGGGCCTTTTTTATCCGCCGAAGCCTTCCCGCCTGCCGAGCCTTGGCGGGCAGGGGCGGAGGCTGGTTCCTTTTTGGGAGCAGCCTCTTTTTCGGGAGCAGCCTCTTTTTTAGGAGCAGCAGATTTTGCGGGAGCGGCTTCTTTTTTAGGAGCGGCAGCTTTTTTTGCAGCGGGTACTTCGACCACAGCGTCTGCTTCCTCTTTCGCTAAAGCTACGGCGGGTACAGCTGCTACTTCCTCTGCCACCGCTACTGATTCATCTACTACTTCTTCTGCCACTGCTTCAGCAACGGCTGCTGCTTTCTTAGCAGATTTTGCTGCAGGAGCAACAACAGCCTCCTGTTTTGGAGCGCTTGCTTTTTTAGCAGATTTCACAGGCGTTTCCAGCACCTCCTTATAAGGCTCAATGCTAACAAAACGACGGTCTTTGAAACTGCGCTTGAACACGACCAAGCCGTCAATCGCAGCGTGGAGGGTGTGGTCGCGGCCCATGTACACGTTGTCACCTGCGTGGAACTGTGTGCCGCGCTGGCGAATGATGATGTTGCCGGCCACTGCGCGTTGGCCGCCAAATAGTTTTACGCCGAGGCGTTTGCTTTTACTGTCGCGGCCGTTATCGGAACTACCCGCACCTTTTTTGTGTGCCATTTTTCAATGAGTGAGTTTGCAATGAATGAATGAGGGAATGAGCGATTAGACGTTTGATCTTTTTTTGTCTGCTGATCTCAGGATTGAAAAGGCATCAGACGCAATCGTAAATCAAAAATCGTAAATCGTAAATCATTAACCCTTGATAGATTCGATTTTGATTTTAGAAAATTGTTGACGGTGACCGTTTTTCTTGCGGTAGCCCTTGCGGCGCTTCTTTTTGAACACGATCACTTTGTCGCCCTTCAGATGACCGAGGACGCTGGCGCTGACATTAGCGCCTTTGATGTTGGGCACGCCGATAGTTACTTGGCCGTCGTTGTCAATAAGATGAACGGCATCGAAACTTACAGCGTCGCCTTCGTTGGCTGCCAGCCGGTGGACGAAGATCTGCTGACCTTCCTCAACTTTGAATTGTTGACCGGCGATGGAAACAATTGCGAACATTGTTGTAAATCTATTAGTTAGATGAAAAAAACTGCCTTTTTGAAAAAGGCTGGCAAAGGTACTTCAAGCCAGTAAAATAACCAAGCGTGGTTTAAATTTCTTTGCAGAAGTGGCAGATTGTATTTTTTTGCGTAACTGGTTAGGATGGAACACGGATGACACAGATTAGACACGGATTTACACGGATTTTTTGAATTCATCCAGAAATCCGTGCAAATCCGTGTCTAATCTGTGTCAT
>JANMME010000447.1:0-14552 GCA_031373015.1 Saprospiraceae bacterium | reverse complement strand
GGCGCGAAACTTATGACGGTGCCCGTGGACGAACACGGGATTGACGTAGAGGCGATCGAGCAATTGTGTGAAAAAACGCCGGTGCGCATGGTCTATGTCACGCCGCACCATCAGCACCCGACCACCGTGATCATGCCCGCTGAACGTCGGCTTCGGTTGTTGCAATTGGCCAAAACGCACGGTTTTTGCATCCTGGAAGACGATTACGACTATGATTTCCACTACAACAGCAATCCGATATTGCCACTGGCGGCAGCCGATGCAAATCGGAATGTGGTCTATGTGGGTTCTTTGAGCAAGGTGTTCTCTCCGGCTTTGCGGGTGGGTTATGTGGTCGCAGCTGCGGAGGTCATAGAAGCTATGGCCAACCTGCGGCGCATCATTGACCGGCAGGGCGACAACCTGTTGGAAGCCGCCGTGGCGGTGCTTTTCCGCGATGGAGAAATGCGTCGGCATTTGAAAAAAGCGCAAAAAATCTATCATCACCGCCGCGATCTGTTTTGTGAGATGCTGAGATCGGAATTGGGCAACGTCGTTGAATTTTCCAAGCCCACGGGCGGCTTGGCGGTTTGGGCGCGGTTTGACCCATCATTCCCCCTGCCCGAGCTGGCGCAAAAAAGCCGCGAAAATGGGCTTTGGATTTCGGACGGACTGCATTATGGCTCGAAGCTCAATGCAACTCGATTGGGGTTTGCGGCGGTGAATGAGGAAGAGATTGAGCGGGGAATGGGGATTTTGAAAAATGTGGTACTACGAGGTTAGTGGTCAGACGACTTGGCGTCGTCAGACCACGGCACTTCGTCTGACGACTTCAAGCCGTCTGACGAATAATCCAAATCGCAAATCACTCTAAGTAATTTACAATGGGAAAGTTTCACGAATCCATTCTTCCTACGCATCAGGAATTTATCAAAAAACAACACCTGTTTTTTGTCTGCACGGCACCCTTGGCTGCCGAGGGGCGGATCAATATTTCTCCCAAAGGCATGGATACCTTTCGGGTATTGTCCGAGAAAAAAGTAGCCTACCTCGATTTCATCGGAAGCGGCAACGAGACCTCAGCGCATACGCTCGAAAATGGGCGTATCACGTTTATGTTTTTCCGTTATCTTCGTCCAAAATTTCCTTCGACATGGAAGTACGCGCAAAAAAACTGACCTACCAAGAGTTCCGCCTAATGGACTTTGGCGACGACGACCCCGCTTGGTACGAACTCATCAACGGCCAAATCGTGAAAAAACAATCTCCTACGCTTCAGCATCAAAAAATTTCGTCGAACATTGAATTCGCTCTGCGGGTCTATGCCAACAAAACCAACGCGGGGATTATGCTCCACGCCCCTTTGGATGTTGTATTAGACGACGGTAATGCTTACCACCCCGATGTCTTTTTTGTCAAAAAAGAACGTTCGTTCATACTGGAAAATGCTGAAGAGGTCGTCATGGGCGCGCCTGATCTGGTAGTTGAAATCCTATCCAAATCAACCGGCATCTACGATAGGGGCATCAAAAAAGACATTTATGAAAAGTACGGCGTCCGCGAATACTGGCTCGTGGAGCCGCGCACCAATACCATCGAACTGTACACCTACACCGAGCAGCGTTACAAGTTGGTGGCGTTGCTCGAAGCCAACGAGGTATTGAGATCAATCGCCTTGGAGGGTTTTGAATTGGATTTGGCGGAGGTGTTCAAAGATTGAATCACAACAACCGATGCTCCAGCGCCACTTTCACCATCTGTGCCGTGTTTTTCACCCCAAATTTGGCCAACAGGTTCTTACGGTGGCTGTCCACCGTGAGCGGGCTGACAAAAAGTTTGGAAGCGATTTCCTGGTTGGTCATGCCTTCGGAAATGTGGGCCAACACTTCTTTTTCGCGGGCAGTAAGCAAGGGCAGGGGAGAAGACTTGGCCGCTGGTGAAGTCATTACTTCCGAAACTTCGGCGCTCATGAACATCCTTCCGCGCCAAGCAGCAGTGATGCCCTCCTCCAATTCTTCTTTCGTAGCGTTTTTGAGCAGGTAACCCGATGCGCCCGCTTCGAGCATCCGGGTGATATAGCTGCGCTCCTTAAAGGTGCTGAGTCCCAGGATTTTTAACCCAGGTTTGGCTTTTTTCAACATCCCGCACAGTTCTATGCCGTTGAGGTCGCCGAGGTTGATGTCGGTGAGCGCTACTTCTGCATCAGATGATTTGAGTGCTTCGAGGGCGATGTAGCCATCGGTGGCGGTGCCGGCGATTTCGACGATGGATGAATCGGCCAAGAGTGATTTGATGCCGGCAAGGACCATCGGATGGTCGTCAATGATAAAAGTGCGAATCATAGGACGGATTTGAATTTGATGGGACAAAAGTCCGGCGGGGCTTTGCCCAAGCACCAGTCCAAAACCTGTTCATTTTTTGTTCAATTTTCAAAAACCGCCTTTGCCATCCGCTCCGCATCCCCCAAGTCCTTGCGAATTTCTACTTTTGAAAACCCTTTTTCGCGCAAATAATTGGCCACCTCCGGGGCATTGAACTCATTGCACTCAAAAAACAACATCCCGCCTCGACGCAATTTTTCCAGCGAAAAGTCAGCAATGACCCGGTAAAAAAGCAGCGGATCGGGGTCGTCCACAAACAGTGCCAGAGCCGGTTCGTGGGCCATAACATGTTCGGGCACAAGGTTTTTTTCTGAGTGTGGGATGTATGGCGGGTTGCTGACCACTACGTCCATCTGGGGGAATAAAGCCCAATCGGAGCGGTTCAGGATATCGCCTTGCAGGAAAGTTGAGGGTTTAGGGTTTATGGTTGAGACAGGCGGCAAAATCTGCGCGGCGTTCTCTTTGGCAATAGCGAGCGCGGCGGAGCTTTTTTCTAGTCCGAACAATTGCAGGCCGGGCATTTTCTTTTTTAAGGTGATACCGATGCAACCGCTCCCAAGGCCGATGTCCAGCACTTTCAAATTTGACGTGCTTGTAAACGGCAAGGCTTTTAAACTTTCCAGTACCCAAGCCACCAGTTCTTCCGTTTCCTGACGCGGAATCAACACAGCAGGGCTAACTTTGAATTTTAGGCCAAAAAAATCGGCCTCACCCAGTACATATTGCACGGGTTCGCCCGCTACTAATCGAGCCAGGATTTCTTCAAACCGATCCTTCTCAAACGCCCGTCCATGATCGAAGGCATCCTCAAAAACAATCCTAGCAATGGCCATGGCCTCGCCTTCACCATAGCGTGGGGAAAGTTGTTCGACCAAAAAAAAACGTGAATGCGCTGAGTTCATGTTGTATCATTCAATCTGAGATTTAGATAGCGTACCTACGGCACGCCTAATCATACAAACTACTTTTCTACCAAGATACTGTCCCTCTGGGACATATTAAAAATTCTAGATGACTCACGTTCCAATATCGTGCTGTCATATTTCAACGCTGAAAACCGTTCCTTTTGGCAGGTTGTCAGCGACGCTAATACTGCCGCCGTGGGCTTTAAGCACTTGATTTACAATGTAAAGCCCAAGCCCTGTGCCGGTGCTGTGCCTCGTTTCTTCATTACCCATTCGATAGAATTTTTCGAACACTGACTTCTTTTCAGCATCTGGAATGCCCTGCCCTTGGTCGGCCACTCGAAAGCGAAACTTGTTGCCAACGTGTTCGGCTGAGAGTTCGATGGGGGTTCCTTCAGGTGAATATTTTAAAGCATTCTCCAACAGGTTTTGCACAATGGCGGTGAGGCCCATCTTGTCGGCATGTATGGGCGGGAGCTCAGCAGGTATCTTCAATTTAATAACGGCATGGGTAAATCGGACGCGAAGGCTCTCCACCGTTCCTTCGGCGAGCGCGGCAAAATTTACGGGCTCCTGCAAAGGCCTCCAGTTGTCTTCCAATCGGGCGGCGAGGAGCAGGCTTTCTACGAGATCCTGGAGTCTGTTCGCATCTTTGAGGCCATTGGCGAGGAGCGGGTTGCGCTGTTCGGGGCTGAGGTTGCGCTTGATAAGCGTTTCCAGTACCAGCCGCAAGCTAGCGATGGGCGATTTGAGTTCATGCGTAATGCTCAGTAGAAAGTTGCGTCGTTGGCGGGTCAGCGACACTTCGCGTGCCGCGCTACGCCGTATTACCCACAATCCCCACACCAAACAGGCTGTGAAAAAAAGCCCTTCCGCTACGACCATCCTTCGACCACTGCGCCAGGCCTGATCTGCAACCCTAAACTCGTCGGTAGCAGACACTTGAGTTTGAGGCAATCTCAACGCAAGGATCTGTTTTTCGCGCTCAAACAACTTGTCGTTTTGCTGCCAAAGGTGAAACGACCACCACCCAAAGGCCAGAATCATGTAGCCAATGACAAAGTGAGAGAGGGTAGTGGTGGGAAGGCGTTTCATGTTTGATATTGAGATGTTGGGATATTGAGACATTAGTGATACCTCAATATCCTAATATCTCAATATCAAAATAATCCTACCATTCCTGGCTCATGGGGTGAATCATCAGTTCGTCAATGAGCACATGTGGCGGAGCGTTGACGATATAGGAGACTGCGGCGGCGATGTCGTCGGCATGAAGAAACTTTGCTTGTTGCGGCGCTCCCTGGTCGGCTTCATGAAAGTAGGTATCCACCAAGCCCGGGTACACCACACTGACTTTAATGCCCAATGAACGAACCTCCCGGCGCAGGCTTTCAAAAAAAGCGTGCTGGGCGTATTTGCTTGCCGTGTAAAGGCTGCCTGAGGCGAATGTCCGCTTAGAAACATCCGAAGCGATACCCACAATGTGGCCCGTTCCGGCAGCTTTCATGTGCGGCAAAACAGCACGGGTGAGCAAAAATGAGCCTTTAACGTTCACGTCCATCACACGCTCCCAGTCGTCTACAGAGATTTCTTCGGCGGGCTTGAAAATGCCGATGCCCGCGTTATTGACCACACAATCAATGCGGTGAAAATCGCGGAGCACTTCGGCCACGGCGTCATTGACCTGTTGCTCATTGGATATGTCGCAAACGATGGAAAGGGCTTTGCCGCCCGCCTCATCAATCTCGTGCTCCAGTTCGCCGATTTCCTCGGCATTGCGTGCCAGCACTACCACAAAGTGACCTTCATGGGCCAAACGGAGCGATATCGCCCGGCCAATGCCGCGTGAAGCGCCAGAAATTATGGTGACTTTTTTCATTTCTTAGATTGTTGAGGGTTTAGAGGTTTAGGGTTTAGGGTTTAGAGGTTTAGGGTTTAGGGTTTAGGGGTTTAGGGTTTAGGGTTGATCGTTTAGCGGAGCACTCTAAACCCTAAACCTCTAAGCCCTTAAAACAGCCCATGTAATTCCGCCTGCACCATTTCCAGCACCTTGGCGGCGTGTTCTTTGTTGCTGGTAAAGTCGAGGTTATCCACGTTGATAATCAAGAGCCTTCCTTCGCGGTAGCCATTGATCCAACCGTCGTAACGGTCATTGAGGCGCTTGAGGTAATCGAGGCTTATGCTGCCTTCATAGTCGCGCCCACGCATCTGGATATGGTCCACCAAAGTGGGAATACTCGCTTTCAGGTAAATAAGCAGATCGGGTGCTTTCACTTGCGACACGATGGATTGGAACAGCGTCATGTAATTCTCAAAATCGCGCCGCTCCATGAGGCCCATATCCGCCAGGTTGGGGGCAAAAATGAATGCGTCTTCATAAATAGTCCGGTCTTGGATGACGGTTCGGTTTCCTTGCAAAATTTTCAGCACCTGCTGATATCGGCTCGAAAGGAAGAATACCTGCAGGTTGAACGACCAGCGTTTCATGTCCAGATAAAAATCCGACAAGTAGGGGTTGTTCTCGGTTGACTCATAGTGTACATCCCAGCCAAAATTTTTGGCAAGCATCTCGGTGAGGGTCGTTTTGCCTGCGCCTATATTGCCGGCGATGGCGATGTGCTTCACGGTTTTTTTCTCAGAAGGCAATGCAGAGGCCATTGTTGAGTGGTAAGTGGTAAATGTTTAGTGGTAATTTTTTGAAAGAGCGAAGGTAGGAAAACCCTAGAGCCCAACTTGTCGAAAGTTTTCCCCTAACATTCAGGATAAAGAAGTCAGAACACCATTCAATGATTTTTGCGCCATCCTCCGAAGCGATGTTGGCGTGGATGCTCCACAAAGTTCATCAATCTGTACCCAAGCAATGTCATTGGTTTCCAATAGGTTGCGCTCGATTTTGATGCTTTCAGGCACGGAAAAAAGAAATCGAAGATCAAAGTGTAAATGGGCAGGTTCATTGCCGCGCAATGGGATTTCATGCACGTCTACATCAAAAATATACGGTGATAACAAATTCAATTCGGCCAGACCACACTCTTCTTTAGCCTCGCGTCGTGCGGTTTCGACCAAAGAATCGTCCAGTTCGTCCGCATGCCCACCCGGCTGCAGCCAGCGGTCAAGTTTGGTGTGGTGCAGCAGCAGCACCGATCGGCCGTCTGCCGAAAGCACCCACGCCGACCCGGTCAGGTGGCCTTCCAAAGTGCTGCGCTGCCAAAAATGGTCGTGCTGTTCCACAAAGGAAATCGTTTGCCCTACAAACGAACATTCTTCTTCAAAATCAGTCCGGTGTTGGCGTAACAGCGCGAGCGTTTCAAGTTTGTCCATATCTCCGTTTGGATTTGTTACTGGCCAGCCTTCGGCAGGTTTTGAATGTTTGGTTTTAAATTTTGCGGTTCTCCGGTTTATCTGCCAATAGGCATGGTTTTATATTTTGCTGTTTCTTTATTGCTTTATCTCCGCCAGAACCTCCCTAAACACCTTCCGTAGCCGCTCTTCTTTTTTCTTTTCCAAAATCTCCCCCGCCCGCCGGATGCCACCGCCGTAATAGCGGAAAAGCCAAGGCGTCACGGTCGCGGCGGCATCTACGAAGGTGTAAGAAATACCCGTGGCGACAAACCAATACCCCAACAAAGCATTGAGCAACAACGAGTTGATTCCATTTTTTATATCGCCTGCATAAAACTGTCCAGCCCCTGGCAATACCATACTGAGTATGCGAGCAGTCTTAGGACTTTTTTGTGAAACGCGCTCCGCTTGACGCATCAGCTTTTCAAATGTTGCCCGGCCTTCCGTATCCTCTGGCGCGAAAAACGGCAATAAATCTGCCCGCGCCAGGTCGAACTCGCGAATCCCAAAATGCGCCGCTCCAAGGTAGAGCCGCTTTCGGCTCATCCAGGGTTCCGGCAATTTTTGGGGCAGAGAAAACAGTTCGAGCAGGGCTTTTTTATACTGTTTTTGAAGCATCAACATCCCTGTTTTTTGGAACAAAGCCTCGTAGCGTATGCTATCGCTGGCAGCGCTTTGGTAAATCAGATCGCAGTAAAAGACGGATTTTTCAAAATCTCCAAGATCGGCATAGAGCGTTGCCAATTGGCTTTGACATTCATGGCGGTATGGATCTCCACCAAAGTACAGTACCCGTTGGTAGGTTTTCAGCGCGAGCGTTTTGTTGCCAGAAGCCACCTGTTCCCGGGCAAAGAGCAGGGTCTCTTCAGCCGTTTGAGCCGACAGAAAAGGGGCGGCACTAATCCAGCACAGGAAAAAGAAGAGCTTCTGTGTCATGTTGCAAACGGTTGAATTTCTGTTGGTTGTGCCGCCGAGCAGCTTTGTGCGAGCCGTATAAATTACCCATATAGAACCCGAGCGCAAAGCCGCCATGTATCCAGCCCCAAAAAGTATCGGTGCCTTCCTGGTCGAAACGGCGGTAGGCTTGCCAGGTATTAACGCCCACAAAAAGGAGGCTGATAATGCCGTCTTTCCATTCGCCTGCATAGACTTTGCCAAGCCCGGGAACAGGCACGGAAAGCGCTGTAGCTACCCAGGGACTTTTCTTCTTGTTGCGCTCACCGCGTTTGATGAGGTGTTCAACGTCGGCGCGTCTTGGGATTTTTTCGGTGCTGGGGACGGCCTCGAACGATTTGCGCGCATTCGACCATTTTTGCTCCAACATATTGGCATACAATAT
The DNA here is from genome assembly GCA_031373015.1 of Saprospiraceae bacterium. Taxonomy (GTDB): domain Bacteria; phylum Bacteroidota; class Bacteroidia; order Chitinophagales; family Saprospiraceae; genus M3007. The sequence continues at coordinate 6,606 of JANMME010000447.1, read as the reverse complement.
GGTACGTCGCATCTGTGTGCTGTCAAATATCTCCGATTCTGTCACCAATGTGCGTGCTTGCCCTGGATAACCTCCACGAAGCAGGAGCTTGGAATATTCGGTGTAGAGCAGCCGGCTTTTGGGGCGGGGCGTAAGTTGCCATTTGGCCCACTGTTCCAGGCCGCGCTGCGGGGTTTCCCCTTTGCGGTAAACGCGGAGCAGGTCGGCACGGAGGGTATCATTGTCAGGCTTCAGGAAAATCAAGCGTTCGTATTCCTCGGCGGCCAGCGCAAATTGTTGTGATTGTAGCAGATAACGGGCATAAGCACGGGAATGCGCGTAGTCGTAGAGGTCCTGCGCGACGAGGGCATTAGTCCAGAAAAGCAAGATAAAAAAGGGAAATCTTATTTGTTTAAACCGCAAAACCGCAAAATTGAAAATGTAAGTAAATGACCACAATTAATTTATATTAAACACATAGGCACAAAGGACACATAGTTGTTGAAAATCAATGTTCTATGTGTCCTATGTGCCTATGTGTTAATTTTGACCAAATACTTAAAACCGCAAAACTTTGGGCAAAACCGCAAAATTGAAATTACAAAACTGCAAAACCAAGCAAACTGGCACGGATCACTGCTTCTTAGTTTTACATTTTGCGGTTTTAAATTTTGCGGTTTTGCTGTTTAATATTTACCACTTCACCGGATCATTCAGTCGCCGCCGTTCCATATCAATTTCATATTGCTCCGGGCTGAAGCCGTTGCAGCGGGTAAGCCGGTCGCAAGTACATACAATGCCGCGCAGCACGCCCAGTTTTTTGACCGCTTCCAGTCCGTATTCGGAGCAAGAAGGGTGAAAACTACAGCGCTGGTTGTCCTGAGAAGAAAAGAAGGATTTGTAAAACAGGAACAGCCCTGAAAGCACTGCCTGCAACTCGTTGGGGTTGTCGCGGCTGAGCGTGAACTGTTCAGAGAGCCGCACTTTGGGCGTGGCAGCAAAGGCTTGTTGTAAAAGCGAAAGGTCCTTGCTGACGTGTGCCACACGTTCCTGCGCAAAGAGATTACCCGCCAGCAGGAATGTCGAAATCGTAAGTGCTATCTTCATCGGCTTGGTTAATGATGATGTTTTTAAGGGTCATTATGCGCACAAAGTCGCCTGCTTCCCGGTAAAATATCTGGTAGATTTTCCCGGGAACGGGTAGGCCGTTTTGTACGGTATAGTCCTGAAAATAGAATTTGGAAACCAGTTTTTGCTCCTTATCATAGAAAGCCGCCGCCGTGAGCCGCTTGTTTTCCTGTGCCATAGACACTGGCCCAAGGTAGGCTTTAAATTGTTCTGGCGGCAGCCATTGGGAAATAACCTGATTTCCGTCTTGCTGTACATCGCCGGGCGTGTAGCCGACTTTAGCCAGCCCAAAATCATTGAGTTGTTGGCTCAAGATCATGTTGAAAATGGAAAACTCGCCCACGGGCGGCACCATTTGTTGCGACACGAGCGTGTCTGCTTTCATACGGTACATGAACGTGTCGCGCACGAGCCATTGCTCAGGCTCTGGGAAACGAATGTTGTAAACCGTCTTGTGCAGGTTTTTGTCGTAGTAAATAGCCCCGGTGATGAGGCGGCCCTGGTCTTTTCCCGTTTCTTTTTCTTTGATGGAAAAATCGGACTTGAAACGGTAAAATTCAGACTGGGCTGGTGCGTTTTTGGCCAAAAAGGCCAGCACCAATAAGAGTATGAATCGGGTTGGAATGCGCATAGTGGGGCAAAAGTAGTGAATGGGCTAGGTGCTTTTCAAATATTCGCCCGCTTCTGTTCAACCTCGTAGGTTTTCAAAACCTACGAGGTTTGTATGCGAAAGGTTAAAATGCACCCAAAGGCCAACCGCATCAATAGTAAGATGCCGAAACGATGAGCCAAATATAAAGCCCCAACCAGACTATTGACCCCACTGCACAGCCGATGATAGCCTGAATGCCTTCTTTTTTCTTGGCAACGGGGTCGTCAATAGAGAGGTAAACCAAAATTGGCCCAATGAAAGAGCAACAGAACCCCCACAAAAACCCTGGAATCCCCATCAGCCATTCTTTTTGGGGTGTGCTGTTGGCAAAGAGGGTAGGAGTAAGGTCGCCCCCTTGCAAAACACACTGTACCAATGGATTATCAGCTTGCAACAATTGTGATTGGGTCAAGTTGGTTTCATTGACCCACTGTTCCAATTGACTCAGTTGGGCCATTTCGCAGTCGAGTTTTGTAAGGTCGTCCTGGAAGATATTGGGCGAAATGCGGGAAGGCGTAGAGGCAAAAAGTAAGTTGCCTGCTAAAAAGCTTAACACGAGAAAAACGAAAGGCCTATGCATAAAAGTTGCTTTTGATGCTGAGACAATACGGCGTCTGAATAAAAAACCGGGTTGCCTCGCAAATGCAAAACAACCCGGTTTTTATAAAATGCTGTAGAGGTACTTATCCAGCAGAAGCTGCCCAAGCTCCCCAAATTACGAGGTACAAAAGGACATAGATCACCGTCCAAACGGCGCAACCGATGAGGGCTTTTTTGCCTTCCGTCTTTTTTGCGTCGCCTTCTACAGCAACATAAACGAGGATGACACCAAGAATGCCAAGGCAGAAGCCCCACCAGAAGCCAGGGATGCCGAGCAGACGGTCGCCATCAGGCGCCACGCTGCCAAGCAGCGAAGAAGCAATGTTGTTGTCCTTCGTCACGTTGTTGAGTAGGGCATTGTTCTCGGAAGCAAGCTGCGAGTAGGTAGCATTGTTTGCCTCCACTAATAGCTCAAGTTCAGTCATGCCGGCAAAATCGTTGTCCAGGCGGCTGAGGTCGTCTTGGAAAGGATTGGCTGGTGTGGTGCTGGGCGAAGCAGCCCAGAGTGCGCCGCCAAGAAGCGCGAAAAATGCGAGTGTGAAAAGTTTCTTCATGGATTTTGTATTGTAGAATTTAAAGGTGTGATAGAAAATTGTTCGTGCAAATGTACCTGTCCGCAGTGAAAAACAAAATAGCGTGGAGATTTTTAACGACGGTTTGTTTCAATTTTCAAAATCTTGGAGTAAAATGACATTTCGTTCAACGGAAAACAGGCCCCGTTGAACGGGCAACAAGCGGCAAACTTCTATCCTTTTTTTTTGTGGCTGGCGGTCTCTCTTATTTCGGGCCTTGAAAAAAGTATAGTCCAAAGTTGAAAGTTTCAAGTTTCAGGTAAAACAACTCAAACATCAATTAAATGGCAATAACCAACTCAAAAACCAGCCTACTTGCTATCGTGGCAGTAGCGGCTATTGCGGCCTTTTTCGTGCTGAGGCAGTTTTTCCCACAGATTATTGAACAGATCGCAGCGGGGATTGTCGCTTTTTTTGCCTTTTTGGCAGGTTTGATTTTTCGGAGGAAGAAATAATTACTCCACTAAACCTGGAAGGCTTTTCAAAACCTTACAGGTTTAGTTATTGCCAAAATCTACATTGACCGTTTTACCCGCCGAAGCCTTCCTGCCCGCCAAGTCTCGGCAGGCGGGGGCGTAGGAGGGTATTGACCACATTTTAATTATTGACCACCTTTCATTATGCTGATTTCTATAAAAGCCCTCACTAAAACCTACCAAATGGGCGAAGAAGTAGTGGAAGCGCTCAAAAACGTGACGCTTAACATCGAAAAAAACGAGTACGTGGCGCTTATGGGCCCATCAGGAAGCGGGAAATCCACCTTGATGAACCTGTTGGGCTGCCTCGACTCGCCCACCCGAGGGGAATACTGGCTCAACGGCACAGAAGTGAGTACCATGGACGACGGTGACCTGGCCGAAGTGCGCAACAAAGAAATCGGTTTTGTATTCCAAACCTTCAACCTCATGCCGCGCCTTAGCGCCTTGGAGAACGTGGCCCTTCCACTCGTTTATGCTGGCGTGGGAAGGGAAGACCGTTTGGAAAAAGCCCGAAAAACCCTTGAATCCGTGGGCCTTGGAGATCGCGTTACGCACAAACCCAACGAACTCTCCGGCGGGCAGCGCCAGCGTGTGGCCGTTGCCAGGGCCTTGGTGAATAATCCCGCCATTATCTTAGCCGACGAGCCAACAGGCAACCTGGACACCCGGACCAGCTACGAAATCATGGGGCTTTTTGAGCAGATCCACAAGGCTGGAAATACGGTCATCATTGTCACCCACGAACAAGACATCGCCATGCACGCCCACCGCATTGTGCGGCTGCGCGACGGACTCATCGAAAGCGACCTTCCCAATGAGAAGTTTGTGAGGATGGAAAATGTGGTGCTGAAAGAGCAGTGAAATGGAATTTTAGTCACACAGGTTTCAACACGCAATAAATCATCGCCCGGCCTTCGGCGAGGATGGCCGGTTTGAGGCCATTCGTGTCGGTCAGGTATTCACTTGCCTCCAGCGTCCAACGGAATTGCTCCGGCGCCAGTCCCATCCGTCTGATTTCGGCCATCAGAGTGGGCTGGGCATATACCCATTGCAGGAATTCAGCCTCGGTTTCTATTTTTGGTCTTTCGTTTTCAGTAGAATACAAGGTGGTCCATTGAACCGGGATACTGAAATAGTGTACGTATGAGTCGCCTGAAAAACGCGGCTTCAAACGTTGCAAAGCGGTATCCCAGTGGGTGGTATCGGAAGGATAACGGCTTGCAAGTTGCTGGGCGACTACCCTGTTGCCTGGAAAAGACCCGGCAGGAAAAACGACATACCTGTAATCTGCCAAATACCGTCGGATCTGGGTGGGCTGCTCCGGATTGTTTTCAAAAATGTTGAAATAAGGTGCTGAAACCACGGCAACGCCATCGAAGGCTCGACCCAATGCAGCTAAAAGCGCCGTGTCCCTGCCGACATTGCAAGCAAATACTGATAAACGGGTGTCCGCATCAAAATGCCCCTGAGGCAACGATGGGAATTCGCCGTTTTGCATTGCGTGTTCCAGGGAATTCACATTGGTTCTCCCCCCTTTTTTCTCGTCCAAAGGCAAACACATTCCCGTCCATTCGTTGCCGTGGACCACTAGATTGATCTGCTTCCAGGCCCGATTGGCTGGCCTGTGGGTAGCCAGATATTCATGCACCGCTTTCAAATCGCGACAGTCGGAATGGATCAAGGCCGTCTTTTCAATAGAATCACTGCGAAAATAATCTGCGGCATACTGGAAATACGGATTGCGTTCTGTCCGGTCTTCTCCAAGGAGAAACGTAATGGAATCGCCATTACAAATTTCAACTTGTTCAGGATTCGTGCAATTCGAGGCGCACAGCGCTACCAAACCCAAAAACACCCAAACCCTGCCTTTTTTGAGCGATCTGCGCAGCATCCAAACGGCTCCCAAGCTCAGTACCGCACAAAGGGTAAACCAGAAATTATGCTTCGGCAAATCCTCCGTCCCGCTGATGCCACTTATCCCCAAATCAAAGCCAACAGCGAGATTGGATACGCCTTGGGGCAATGGAAGGGGTTGTTTGACGGTGACAAGTTCGCCCTTATTGGCCACCACCTCGTCAATAGCGATAAAGGAGGTAAAATCTGTGAGCAGCGTATAATCCAGGCCAAGTTTTGTGATTTCAGCATCGCGTAGTGAATCTCTGCGAATGCTGTTGTAATCGCCAAGCAGTTTGATGCGCTCTCTTGCCCAGAGGTATTTGATGGCAGCGTTGCGCTTGTCGGGTATCGAATTGGAAGCATCCACACGCATCGTCAGGTTCTTTTTGCCCACCTTACCTTTCAGGACGATCTCACCTCCGGCATTGCCACGCCATTTCCCCAGCAATACCACCGGGCGTTCTGAAAAAATATCAGGTACTAAAGAAGGCTCTACCGCATAAGCTTCAAATCCGTCGTACTGTGCACGGATATTGGTCAGCACTGGTGTGGCGATATACTGGCGAAATCGCTCGGCGGTGGCGGCGCTCTCCTGCTCGTTGAGCACGATGAAAGGAACCCCGGCGCCCACATGCGCAAGGCCTTCTATCAAATGCCGGTTGACACTGGAGCCAATTCCAAAGGCAAACACATTGGTTTTGTCCAGATGCTGCCGCACCAAATCGAAAGCCTCTGCTTCGATATCCACATAACCATCCGTGACCACCACTACGGATCTCGACAGCCCCTCGGCATCGCGTGGAAGATTGAATGCCCGGTCCAGTGCCGGAAGCAATTCGGTGCCGCCGCTGCCTTCCTGTTTGTCAATAAAAGCAATGGCACTTTCCACATTCTCGTTGGTTGCAGGCAGGGAGTTAGGCGCCAGGATGTTGCTCGTCCCGGCAAAAAGTATGACGTTGAACACATCTGTTGGGCGGATGCCCGCCACCAGGTTGCGCAGCAATTTTTTTGAAACACTGAGCGGAAAGCCGTTCATAGAACCGGAAACATCCACCACGAAAATGTACTCACGTGGCGGGATAGCATTTTGGGCAACCCGTTTGGGCGGTTGTGCCATACAGAGAAAAAATTTCTCTTTGCCGTCGTCGAACAGCAGCAGCCCTGATTGGATTTGCTTGCCACGCAGCGCATAGCGCAGCACAAAATCCCGGTTGCCCCCCTGAATCTCAAAAGGGTCAAGCATCAGGTCGCAGCCGGATGCGCCATGGTCGGCCAAATAGAGTTTGTGGGTCGTGCTGTT
>JANMME010000441.1:0-2537 GCA_031373015.1 Saprospiraceae bacterium | reverse complement strand
AATCTTTGTAGAAAACTGATTAAAAGGGGGTTGGGGTGCCTTTGGTACGCTATCTAAAAAACCAACATATCGCTTACCTACGGCACGCTTATGCATCGAAAACAACATTTCTACAAAGATTTCGTCCCTCTGGGACGTATTAAACTCAAAATTTGGGATGACTCATATTGAGCCTTCAACAACTCAAAACCTATAACCATTATATTGTGCAACGAACTGACGTAAATACCCTCGGTGAATTCGGTCTCATTGACCACCTCACCCGCGACTTTCCGCTGCGCCAACCCTCGACCATCAAAGGCGTGGGCGACGATGCTGCCGTCATCGAAAACGGCCCGCTCTGTACCGTTGTCAGCACCGATATGCTGGTGGAAGGCATTCATTTTGACCTGGCTTACACGCCGCTCAAGCATCTGGGCTTCAAGTCCGTGATTGTCAATCTCTCCGACATTTATGCGATGAACGCGATCCCACGGCAAATCGTCGTTTCGATTGCCATCTCCAACCGCTTTTCGGTGGAGGCTTTGGACGAACTTTATGCCGGAATCCGCGCAGCCTGTGAGGCCTACCAAGTGGACTTGGTCGGCGGCGACACCTGCTCCTCTCCCAAGGGTCTGACCATCAGCATAACGGCCATTGGTCAGTGCGAAAAGGAATTGCTCGTGTACCGCTCGGGCGCACGAGCCGGCGACCTCATCTGCATCACGGGCGAACTCGGAGGGGCCTACCTGGGCCTGCAAATCCTGGAAAGAGAAAAACAAATCTGGCAGGAAAACCCTGACTTGCAGCCCGATTTTGAAAATCAGACCTACGCCGTAGGCCGTCAACTCAAGCCCGAGGCAAGGCGCGACATGATCGAGGAATTTCGGAAAATTGGCCTTAAACCAACCGCCATGATTGACATTTCTGACGGGCTGGCCTCGGAGATTTTCCACCTTTGCAAACAGAGCAAGGTGGGAGCGCTCATCGAAGAAAGCGGGGTGCCCATCAATCAGGAAGCGCAGATGCTGGCCTTGAAATTCAAACTCGACCCCATTACCTGTGCCCTCAATGGCGGCGAGGACTACGAACTGCTATTCACCATCCGCCCCGAAGACGTGGACAAGGTGAAATACCTGCCTGATATTTACATCGCCGGGGAAATTCTGGAAGCCAAAGACGGTATAAAAATCAATACTTTAGGTGGCAATTTGCACGATTTGAAAGCGCAGGGCTGGGTGCACTTTTGAAATATCCAATATCCAACAAGGAATATCCAAGGGAATATCCAATATCCAACAAGGAATTTCCAATGTCCAAGTTAGCGCTGCTCTTGGGATTAGTTGTTTGAAGTCAATGTGAGTAGCCAAGCTCGAAGCCTCCTTGGACATTGGAAATTCCTTGTTGGATATTGGATATTCCCTTGGATATTGGATATTCAAAACTGCCTATCTTTCCCCCCTATTTCCCATGCAGACAAACCGCACCCCCATCCTACTCGCCCTCGTAGCCGTTGCCCTCATCGGGGCGATGTTCTACTTCGTATATGAATCCAACAAGCCAAAATTTGATTGGGAGGAGGGCAGCTGGAAAAAGAAAGGTTATGATGAAAAGAACGAGCAACCGTACGGGACGCGCATTGCACATCGCTTGCTGGAAAATTATTTCAATGGGAAAAAACTTGTTGACATTCAAAAAGATGTAGCGAAAGAACTCCCATACGACAGTGTTTCGACCGGGCACAATTACGTCTTTATTGGCGAAGCAATGTACATGGATTCGGCAGGAACAAAGCGGCTTTTAGACTTTGTGGCGGCGGGCAATACGGCCTTCATTTCGAGCAAAACCATCCCCTTCGACTTGATGACTTTTGTCTATCTTAACGAGTGCGAAGAATCGCCTTGGAACGATTACGGGATGTTTGAGGATAGTTTGGCCCATTTTTCACTCCGCACACCCACCCTTCCAGACAGTAGCACAACGTTCTTTTTTGCACATCAAAACAAGCCCAAACCCTACCAGTGGCACTACATCGAATACTACCATTTTTGCGATTCGCTGCCACAGCATCCGCTGGGGTACCTGAACAAAAACTGGGTGAACTTTGCTGAATTCCCGCATGGGAAAGGCCGTTTTTTGTTGCATACCAACCCCATTGCTTTCTCCAATTTTAGCCTGCTTCGCCCCGAAACGCGGCCATACACAGCGGGCGTTTTTTCTCACCTTTCTGAGGGAGATATTTATTGGGATGCCGTGAGCCGCGTCCCCGAGGCTGTTGGCCGCCGCCGCAATGGCAGCATGTTTTCCAATCGTGGCCTTGCTGATGAGCACCTCCTGACCTACATCCTGAAACAACCCGCCTTGGCTTGGGCCTGGTACCTCATTGCCGCAATGGCGGTTATCTGGCTCGTGTTCCGTGCCAAACGGCGGCAGCGCATCATCCCAGTGCTGCCCAAGAACGAGAACTCTTCCTACGAATTCATCAGTACCATCGCGCACCTGCATTTCCGTGAAAAAAACTACGCCGGACTCTCAGCACAAGGGATGCGGCACTTCCT
>JANMME010000156.1:0-15049 GCA_031373015.1 Saprospiraceae bacterium | reverse complement strand
GACACGGATTTTTGTTTGCTTCGCAAACTTATTCTTTTTGCAACACATAAAAAATCCGTGTCTCATCCGTGCAATCCGTGTTCCATCCCCTAGTAACCAAATCCCCCTATCAACATTCTTCTAAAACGGTCTCTTCCCGAAGCACATATCCGATTCTGAACTGTGTGTGGATCAATTTTTTGGGGAAACCTTTGTCCACCTTTTTTCGTAAAAAATTGAAATATACCTCTACGAAATTGGTACCTGTGTCGAAAGACAGGTTCCAAACCCGCTCCGAGATTTCGGCTTTTGAAATGACCCGCTCGGGGTTGCGCAGTAAATATTCCATAAGGGCAAATTCGCGCGGCGTGAGTTGGATCCGCTGCCCGCTCCGGAGGCATTCTTTTTTCTCCAAATTCATTTCTATATCTGCAAAACGCAGGATCGTGGGAGGCTGTTGATAACTAGACTGCGGCCGCCGCGCCAATGCCCGAACGCGCATGAGTAGCTCACGGAACTCGAAAGGCTTGGTGAGGTAGTCGTCGGCGCCCGCCTCGAAGCCCATTACCTTTTCGTCGGTTTGCCCGAGTGCTGTGAGCAGGAGGACAGGCGTTTGGTTGCCGTTTTGCCGCAATTGGCGCAGCATGTCGAGGCCGTTCATTTCCGGCATCATCACGTCGGAGATAATGACCGCGTAGTCGTTGGCCTCCGCCAGACGGCCACCTGCAGCGCCGTCCATGGCGGCATCCACTTCAATCAGATGCTCCTCAAGCCCTTTTTTGAGCGAGCGCACCATTTTGGGTTCGTCTTCTACTAGTAGAACTTTCATAATTATCTCTTTAGCGTCAAGCATCGTACCAACTCTTTCAAATGAAAGGAATGGCCGACATATTGCACTATTTTAATCTCTTTTTAATCTAAATAGGTAACAGCGACCTATCATTTGGCCTGTCCTTTGCAACGCCTCCCGCAAGGTAAATAATGTTTAACTAAAAATCTTTCTTTAAGTCATGCGCTTTTTGAAATTCTACACCCTGCCTATTTTGACCCTTGTGGTCGGCGGCCTCTTTTTGATGCCCGCCTGTAAGAACGTGGACCCTGATGAAACAGTGGTCGTCCAAGGAGACTTGGCAAAGGCTCAGCCCAATAACGTAGTGTACGATTGGAACCAACTGTTCCTGGAAGTCGAGCGCTATGCTGCAGGATACCGCCCCGGCCCTGCTCCCCGCGCTATCGCCTATCTGGGTCTCTCGGACTATGAAGGCTGTATCACCGGGATGCCCGGCTACCACTCCATAGCACCGCTCTATGCTGGGCTTATCATCCCTCAAGTGGAAAGCGGCAAACAGTACCACTGGCCAACCGTGATCACTGCTTCCCGTGCCTACCTCATGCCCCGATTTTTTATCAATGCCACCCCCGCTCAGCTCCAATCTATAACCGGTTTGGAAGCACTTTATGACGACAGGGCAAAACAGGCGGTAGGCGAAGAAGTATGGTCGCGCTCCAAAGATTACGGCAAAGCCGTGGCTAGTGCTGTTTGGGAATACTCTAAAACAGACGCTGTGGGCCACAACCACTTCCTCGACCCATTCCAAGGCTACGACTGGACGCAGCACTACAGCAAAGATGGCGACTGGAAACCCACATTCCCTGGCCCGGGCAAACCCATGGGTGCTGTTTGGGGCAACGCGCGCACTTTTGCTATCAGTGAAAGCGACAAGATCTGCCGCAAGCCGCTGCTTTACAGCGCCAACCAAACCTCCGAGCTATATTCTCAGGCATTGGAAGTGTATGCTCAAAACACCCCGACCCTTTCTTACGAAGATGAGTGGGTAGGCGAATTCTGGAGCGACGACTTGGTGAACCTCACGTTCAGCCCAGGCCCACGTTGGCTTGCCATCGGTGACCAAGTGCTGAAACAGAAAGGCAGCAACCTTGAGACCGCCATCTTTATGACGGTGAAGATGGGCATGGCATTAAATGATGCCTCTGTAGGCTGCTGGAAATCAAAGTATATCTACAATGTGGAACGCCCACAGACGTATATCAACCGCATCATTGACCCGAATTGGAAGCCAGCGCTTTACAACCCTTTGACGGGCGATGCAGGTGTCACGCCTTCTTTCCCGGCTTATCCATCAGGCCACTCTACCATGGGTGCTGCTGGTGCTGAAGTCTTGGGCAGCATTTTTGGTTACGCTTATGCCATGACCGACAAATGCCACGAAGGCCGCACCGAGTTTGAAGGTGTGCCGCGCTCCTTCGGCAGTTTCTTAGAAATGGCACAGGAAAACGCCTGGTCGCGCGTGCCGCTGGGCGTTCACTTCCGCATGGACAGCGAAGAAGGTGTTCACTTTGGCACCGTTATTGGCCGCAAAGTGAACGACCTGCCTTGGAAGGATTAAGGAGCAAAACACTTAAAAACGTCATGGCATGAATCATGTCGTGCCAGCTTTACACTGTAAGTCAAACCAAGTAATGTTCTATACAGAGAGAGGTCGTCATTCATTTGGCGGCCTCTTTTTTAAATCAGTGATTTCACCTTCAACACATAAAACTATGAACATACGGCACGCTGTTTCCATCTTGCTATGCACTGTTTTTTTGCTTGCAAATGCTTGTAAAAAATCTGCTCCTACCAGCTACGAGCAGCTTGACCGTTTTGAAAATGGACAGGTTTCACGCCGCTCCAACATCGTCAACGGCAAGAAAGAAGGCAAAATGACCGACTACTACAACGACGGCAAGCTGATGGCCGAACGCTTTTTTGTCAATGGCGAACAAGAGGGGCGCACGGTCATTTACTACCCAGGCGGTAACCTAAAAGAAGTACAATACTACGCAAAAGGCAAAAAACAAGGCGGCGATACGCTCTGGTATGAGGATGGAAAAATCCAGTTTGTCACCACACTCAAAGACGATAAAAAAAATGGCTACCTGCGCAAGTGGGACCCTTCAGGAAAACTTGTTTACGAGGCAAAATATGAGCTTGACACACTCGTTGAGGTAAAAGGCCAGCCAATCAATCGCAATACTTCATCGGCCAAGCCGTCTCAGGTTTTGAAGAAATCAAATTGAATTTAAGGGCTTTTTAATTAAAGAATGGCCTCTTAACAACCTATCACCAAGACCTTTGCAGGTCAAAATGCACGTCACTGCTATTGTTGCAACAACAAGAATTTGTCATGAACAGAATAATCATTTGGGGCCTCGCCACTTTATTCGCCTCCGGCGGCGCAATTGCCCAAACACCTGCCGACACGCTCCAATCCAAACTCCTGAACGAAGTCAAAGTTCGTACGCAACGCCCCACCATTGAGCGGCTTCCGCAGCTGAGCGGTACATACCTCTGGTCTGGCAAAAAAAGCGAGGTGATCAGCCTTGAAAATATTGATGCCAATATCGCCGAAAAAACGCCCCGGCAGATTTTCGCCAAGGTTCCCGGCGTGTTCGTGTACGACATGGATGGCACGGGCAATCAGACCAATATCTCGACGCGCGGCCTCGACCCGCACCGTGGCTGGGAGTTCAACATCCGCGCTGATGGGATCATGACGAACTCAGATATTTACGGCTATCCGGCCAGCCATTTCAGCCTGCCGATGGAAGCCATCGGCCGCATCGAACTGGTGCGCGGAACGGGCGCTTTGCAGTACGGCGCACAATTTGGCGGGATGCTTAACTATGTGCTGAAAACGCCCGATACCACCAAAACTATTGGCTTGGAAAGCATCAATTCGGTGGGCTCTTACGGTTTGTTGAGCAGCTACAATGCCATTGGTGGGAAAGTTGGGAAGATTCAATACTACGCCTATTACAGCAAGCGCGTATCGGATGGATACCGCCAAAACAGCCATTCGAATTATGACGGACAAGGCGCTGTGCTGAAATATACGCCTACCGAAAAGGTGTCTTTGAAGGCGGAATTGCTGCGCTCCAACTACACCTATCAAATTCCTGGGCCGCTCACGGATGCTATGTTTGAGGCTGATCCCCGCCAATCCACCCGTGCGCGCAACTACTTCAACCCGGAAATCTATGTGCCCTCATTGTCGGCAGACTGGAAAATCAGCCCTCGCACTCGCCTAAGCTGGGCGGCTTCTGCCATCCTGGGCGAGCGTCGTAGCGTCCAATTTGACCGCACCGCCAACATTGCGGATGCCATTAACCCCGCCACGCTGGCTTATGCCGGGCGGCAGGTGGATATTGATGCGTTCAACAGTTACACTTCTGAATTAAGGTTACTTCAAACCTATTCGATGTTTGGACAAAATTCCTCCCTTGCAGCAGGTGTGCAGTTTATCAACAACGACCTGAACCGCCGACAACAAGGAAAAGGCAGCACCGGAACTGATTTCGACCTGACAATAGACCCCGTCGGCTGGGGGCGCAACCTGCATTTGAAAAGCCAAAACGTAGCCATCTCGCTTGAAAACAAGTTTCAAATCAGCCCAAAATGCTCCGTCAGCCCCGGCATTCGCTACGAAATGGGCACATCCAAACTGTCGGGCACTACGACCTACTACGCTGACAAGGATTTGCCCAATACCATCCATCACAATTTCCCATTATTAGGAATTAATACAGAGTACACCGTCAATAGTCGCCAATCGCTGTACGGAGGCTTTTCTCAAGCCTACCGTCCCGTCATTTTCAAAGACATTATTCCTGGCAGTATTTATGAAAAATCGGACAAAAACCTTAAAGATGCCTACGGCTATAATGCAGAACTAGGCTGGCGTGGCGCTTCTGGCGGCTTCAAATGGGATATGAGCGCTTTTGCTTTACAGTACAACAACCGCCTCGGCACACTCGCCCAGTACGATGCTGATATTGACACCTTTGTGCTTTTCCGTACCAACATTGGCAATTCGCGCAGCTACGGGTTGGAGATGTTTGCAGAATACGGCTTCTACATCGGTGAGGAGGTATTTGCCAGCGTTTTTAGTTCTACGGCCTTTTTCAATGCTGAATACCTGGGCGATTCCATTCGTGTCAACGGCAAAGAAAATCGAAGCATCAAGGGCAAAAAAGTAGAAAGCGTGCCCGAATGGATCAGCCGCAACGGCTTGAATATCCGATACAAAAACCTCAGTGCCTCGCTTTTGTACAGCTACACGGCTCAATCTTTTGCAGACCCGCTCAATACCATAGAGCCTTCTGCCACAGGGGCGGTCGGTCTCGTGCCTTCCTACGGATTGCTGGATTTGAATGCTTCGTATCGCTATCGCAAGATCATCGTCCGGTTCAACGTGAACAACCTTCTGAACGAGCATTATTTCACCAAACGCCCCACGTTTTATCCGGGGCCGGGGGTGTGGCCCTCGGATGGGCGGAGTGTAGTGGTAACAGTGGGGGTGAAGATTTGATCCACCCGAATGTCCTCCCGAACGCCTATGCGAATGCTCGGGACTATGGCGGCTAAATCGGGTATACACTAGATTTTCTAACCTTTAAAGGATATGTTATTTTGCCAAAGCATTGCAAAGATAACCAAGCCAAGATAAGCACCAAGTCCTGTGCAGGAAAATTAACCTGTGTGTCGGATTTAGGCATACTGGGAACTGCATAAGCGCAAGCTTGGATGTTGCACTTTTCCATACCCAGTTCCCTCCCTATGGTCGGGATGACACTCGAGTAGTGGATCATTCCTTCCTTTTTATAGACTATTAGAGTCCCGTTAAATAAAAAAACCGCAAAACATAAAACCAGAAAGCGAGCACGCCTATCGGTTTTACATTTTGCGGTTTTCCTGTTTTGCGGTTTTCCTGTTTGAAAATTTAGTTCAACGAAAACTGCACCGTAACTCCCGTATTCAGTGTCGTGATCGGGAACGACTGCGAGGTCTTCGGCACCGTTTTGCGGTAGTCGGCAAAGAGGCGCAGTTTGAGTCGCTTGTTGAGCACGTATTCCACCTGCGGGTTGAGGCTGATGGTGCGCGCCCCACGGGTGGGCTGTGCCTCGTTCGGGCTGTCGAGAATGTGGGCGATGGTGATGTCGTCGCGCACCTCGAAGTCGAACTTGAAGCTCAGGTCGTTGGTCGTGCCGCCAGCCCCTCCGCTTGGTGGCGGCGGCGGCGTGGTCGGCGCGCCAGGCTTCTTCTTCTTTTTGTTGGTCTTCTTCTTCGTGGCCTTCTTGCCATTCAGGTTTTTTTTGCCCGTGAGGAATGGGATGTTCACGTTCTTGATGCGATACCCAAAACCCACTGTGTAGCCCGTGCTCTTTGATTCTGAAAGTTGGTAGTCAATAAACGACATGGCGAGCGTCCGCGTCTTTTTGTAATCGGCCTTGAAGGTCATTTCGTTTTTTAACTTCACGTCAATACCAAAG
The DNA here is from genome assembly GCA_031373015.1 of Saprospiraceae bacterium. GTDB lineage: Bacteria > Bacteroidota > Bacteroidia > Chitinophagales > Saprospiraceae > M3007. The sequence continues at coordinate 8,737 of JANMME010000156.1, read as the reverse complement.
AGCGGCTGGAATTGCTCGTTGATCACCACCTGCGGGATCTCAAACCGGGCCGTATAGTTGAAGTTCAGGTTGTAATTGTCGTTGTTCGTGTTATACGGATCCCTGTCGTCGTAAAAAATATCCGTGTTGTACGAGTTCACCGTGAGCGTGTTCTTGTACCCGTGCGAGATTTGAATGCTGGAAAAGAAGTTTTTCAAATTGCCCAATTTGGAAAGGCCATTGTATGTCAATTTCCAGTTGGGCGCAGGCATGGTCCTGAAGATATTGCGCTCTATGGTATTGGGATCCTTCTTGGTATAGGCCGCCAAAAAGGCCGGGATAAGCACTTCCTGGTGGATACGGCCGTAGCCCTTCTTGTAGCCATCGTCAATGGCGTGCAGGGAATCGGCAGGCAGCCCGTTTTCACGCGCCACACGCGCCGATACCTGTGGCCGATACGACTCAAACCGGGTAAACAGCCCTGCGATATCCTTGTTGAACATCGTGTTCATCGAAAGGAAGGAAATCGTATAACTGCCCAGATCGCGTGCAGCACGGTGTTCAAATCTAACTGAATCAGGATTCGGGTCCAAGTTGAAAATCTGGTCTTTGAACAGTTCCGTGCTATTGCGGGAGTACTGTTTATTGGCGTTCAATTCCACTCGGAAATCGGCAAACGGTTCGACGGTCACGCCCATATCGAGGTTCTGTGTGTAATTTTTCATCACCTGCTGGTTGAGTTCCGGGCGATGTGTAATGTTCCCCGTAGCCCCCAATTTGTCGAGATAAGGCCTGTCAGCCTCTTGGAAGCCTGACACAAATCCCCAACCTGGCGCATCAAATCCTTCGCTCAACCCCATGAGTTTGGTTTCAGGGGTAAAGCCGGGTATTACGTTGTTCCGGTTTTCGGAGTAGGTGAAACGGGCCTTGCGCACGAGCATGAGCGGTCGCAGCGCAATGCGCTCTGCCAGCGTTGGTTGGCGTTCTTCTTTTTTCTTTTCCTTTCCTTTCTTGTTCTTGTCGCCAGCATCCTTGTTTTTGCCACCAGCAGGGTCGCCAGGTTTGGAGGGCTCAGCACCACTTGGGTTTGGCCGTGTGCGGGTAGGCCGCCCCGTCACCGGGTCAATACCGCCCATGCCACCTGGTAGTGGTGCGCCTGGAGGGCTCATGCTGCCTGGGTTGTTTTTGTCGGGCGGAGTGGGCGGAGTGCTCGGGGCATCGCGCTCTGGCACGGTGCCAGGATCTTTGCCGCCGCCAGGGGTCAAGCCACTATCGTCTTTGCCACCGCCTGCGGGGTTGCTTCCTTTTCCGCCATCTTTGCCTCTGGGTGACGAACCACCGTCATCTCCACTACGGCCTCCACGACCGCCGGGCTTGCTTCCGCTGCTCTTACCACCAGCAGGGCCGGATTTTCCGGGCCTGTTGATTTTCGAGAGGTATTTGCTCTTGTTGTAGAGCGTCTCCATGTTGAAGTCGCCGTTGATTTGGCGGGTATTGTTGTTTTGGATGGTGTTGCCCAGGTCTCGGGAGTTCTCGAAGGCATAGAAAGGGTCGTTTTTTGGATCCCCAAGGTTTTGCAGCTTCAAGGATTGCGCCGTCCAGGTGTAACCCGCTGTGTACGAGGCTTTCATGTTGATGAAATCCAACATGGGGATCTGCTTGAAAGGCAGGGTCCAGTTGAGGCTGGCGTTGTGGTTATAAGCTTTCGGGCGACCCAATTTCTTGAGGTTGGTCAGAATACTGTCGCGGCGTTCCTGGCGTGTCACCCTGGGCCCGCCTTCCGAAGCGTATTCGAGCGGCTCGTCAATGAGGCTTTTGGCATTGGCATCGAAATTAAAGCGCAGGGCTTTGGAAATGTCCCAGCCGAGGTCGTAGTTGCGCTCCCAGGTGAACCTGCGGTTGTAGTAAGTGTTCAACGCGGCATCCTCACCTGCAAAACGGTAAGTAGTGATGCCTTCAAAACGCTCCAGATTCGTATTGAACCCATAGGTATTGGGCAATGGGTTGAAATTGAATTCGCTGATGAATTTCAGGTACTTGTCCTTTTTGATCACTTTTTTGAACGGCATAATGGGCTTCATGCCCGTGCCATATTGCCAATCTATGCCCCCTTTGTACTGTTTTTGGCGGTCGCTGAGGATAAATGGCGTGCGTTTTTCCTGTTCGTTGTAGGCATAAGTGACACTGAAGTTCTCGATGTTCCAAGGGAGCGGGATCTTCCGCGCTTTGCCACGCCGTTCTTTGCGGACGTTGGTAAAGTTATAGCCTTTCACCACGGTTATGTCTTTTGCTTGCACCCGGATGCTGTCCCGAGCGCCCGCATCAGCGGTCTCGCGGAGTTTATCTTTCAGTTTGATGTCCAGGTCGTAGGGATCGTACTCCGGCGTACGTGTCACGTTGGAGTACTGGGCGTAGAACGGGATTTTTAGGCCCGACTTTTCGGGAAGGAGCTTGCCAAGTTCGATATTGGTAGACAAATCGTATTGCACCACTTCCTCGCGCTGGCGCTGGGCCAGTTTTTCTTCAATACTTCCCCAGCCGATGCCGGTATAGTTGCCAGAAAGGGAGACACCACCCAGGTCGGCCAATTTCATGTCCACCCGGGCCAGGCCGGCAAAACCGCCCTTCTCGTTGAAGCCGTTGAGCCGCAATTCGTTGAGCCACACTTCCACGCAGTGGGGGGTTATCTGGTCTGGATCGCTGTTGCGAATTCCAATCATAATCCCCTTGACATAGCCCAGGTTTGGGTTGCCAAATATTTTCACGCGAGCATCAGGGTTGTCCGGGTCGAAACCTATAAAAGGCTTGAGTGGATCGTGAGTCAGATCGGCGTTGCGCTGTTTTTTTACTTCGGTGAGCAGTTCGAGCGGAAAGTCGAAGTTGTTCCGCCACACTTCTTCTTTGTATTCTCTGCTGTCTGGGTTTCCATTCAGGTTGGTAGGGTCGGAAATAAGCAGCGGGAGCTCGTACTCGTAATAGTTTCGCGTGTAATCCGAACCCATTCGGATAAAGATTTTGAGGTCGCCTGTGTCGAGTTTTTCTACGGTTTCCTCGCCGTGGGCGTACATTTTGAGGCGGTTGAACTGGCGCAAATCCATGTTCAGGCTTTTGAATACCGCACGTGCGTCGCAGTATGGGAGCTCACAAACGTTCAAAGCAAGCGATTGCTCGTTCTGCAAAATGTCGGGGAACGCGCCTACCGACTGCTCGCGCTGGATGCCATAAGGGATCGTATAGTTGAACGGTTGGCGGGCAGAGTTTTCCTCAATATTCACCGCATTTACGTCAAAAGGAATCGGATCGGGCTTTGGTACGTCGCTACAGCCCAGGTTTTGCTTGAAACGGCGCCATTGGTTGCGCCCCAGTTCGAGGGTGGCAAAGCGGAAGGTGGTGCGCTCGTCAAAGCCTTTCCAGAACATACGGATGAAGCGCACAGAGCGGAAGTCTTCGATGCCACCAACGCTTTTGCGGCGGACGTCGTCAAGTGGAATTTTGAAGCGGTACCAGATGTATTCGCGACCGTCTTTGGTGAAGTTGACGGTGTTGGTGATATATTCAGCGAGTGTTGAGTCGCTTTCGTCAAGAACTTCCTGGCCATTTGAAAAGGTCTTTTTCAGGTTGATTTTGTAACGGAAGTACGCCTCCGTCTCGTTCAGCGAACGGTCGCGGTTGAGGTCTTCTTGGTCGGGGTAGTTGGTGCTGGAGGGATTTTGGCTTTGGCTTTGGTTCACGGGCGAGTTGCCCTCTTGATTGTTGAACCTTCGGTAGCGATTCAAAAGGCCTGGGCCGTAGGGGGCGGCTGGGAACGAATTATCCCTGAAATACACAAAGTTGTCGTTCGAAGGGTCGGCTTTTACCTCATTTTTGAAATTTTGCGATAACGTTGGCGAGTTCTGGATAAGGTTGAACCAAGCCCCAATGTCGCCGAAACTCGTCTCTTGCAGGCTATCCAAGCCATCGAGGCCAATATCTTGTTCCTTGCGGCTCGCTTCGTTGTTGTCAAATGCATTCACGATGGGCGCTTCGATAGGCACCCGACCCCATGGAGAGGCATCTGTGGACACATTGTTCGTCCCGGTTGGGAGGCCATTCTCAAAAAACTGGCGTGAGTCCCGCATCACGTCTTCAGAAATAGAGCCCAGGTCAATGTACATCTGACCTCCGTCTGAAACGCTTTCCCCATCGGTCTTTTCCATATAGGGGTTGAGCATCCAAAACTCGATGAATTCGATGTTCGAGGCCTCAAAGTCGTTGGTATTCAATTCTTTCATAAAACCCGCCCAGCGTGTTAGGGGTTTGTCGAGTTTTCCATTATCGGTCAGACCCTCGGTGGTAAACCCGGGACCTGAGTACCCGTCTGGAATTTCAAAGTTATACGGGCCGCGCTCACGAGGCCAAATCGTCACGTCCAATGGGCGCAAGCTCGACTGCTCGAAAGGCGTGAGCTGCCGGTTGGGGAAGATGTCTTGGTACTGAATGAGGCGCGTATAAGGGTCTGTGCCGTCATTTTGGTCGCGCACGCTGGGGTCAGAAATATACCAAGAAAGCCCCGCACGGTTGGCACCCAAAGAAAGCGTTGTGTTGGTTGGGACCGATTCTGGGAACAGGGTCGAATCACCCTGCGGCACAGAGGCGATGATCCATTGGTTGAACTGGGTAGTAAGTGGGATATTGGCCGTGCTGCCCTCAAAATCATCGAGATACACCGTGCCGCCCTTGTCGCCGCCCTGGTTGATGGCGCGGTTGTGACCCGGCTGCAGCACGGCCACCTCAGCCTGCGCTGAGATGGACGAAGGTTCTTTGGTGGAAATGAGTGGGAGCTTGTCAATGAGTTTTGTGAGCCAGGGCGCATCTTTGGAGATGCTGAAATCGAGGCCGTACACCTTGTTGTTGATCGGGTCGTCGCCAAAGTTCACTTTTTGGGTGAGCGGTCGTTCGAACAAGTTCATAAACGTGGCGCCCACACTCAGGTCTTTGCTGAACGCGTAATCAAAACGCGCCCCGATCATGCTACGGCTTTGGAAGCCGAAAAACGTGTTGTCTTCAAAACTGACGTTCACGCTCTGGCCCGACTGCAGGATGGCATCGTTCAGGATGCGTACTTTGCCAATGTTGTAGTCAATGGAGTAGTCAATGCCTTCGCGCAGTGGCGTACCGCCTGCCGTGACGCGCACCGAGCCGGGCGGCAGGTTGAAGGTGCCCAGCGAAATTTCAGACGAAACGCTTGATTTATAGGTGCCCCGCAGCATGAAGCGGTTCAACTGCTGGTATTCGCGCGCCACAAACGTGGTGCTGTCGTAAAGTTGCTGGTAAATAAGCCCATTATTCAAAGCGGTCAACTGGGTCTGGCTAAGCGGCGCGCCATTGGCCGTTTCTATTTTCTTCAACAGATCGCTGCCAAAGGGTTCCAGCACCGGGAACATAATACGCCCAGAACGGAGGTTGATGGTGATGCCCGGCACAAAGTCAAAAATGCCGTCGGGGCCAGGGTCGCCCTGCAAGTTGAGGTTGTCAAGATTGAAAACCTGGAGCAAGGGGCGGCTTTTCATAGCGTCTGGAATCAGCGGGCCGTCGAGAAAACGCTTCTGGCCCTTGCCCGGATCTTCGTAGTAAACATCAAAACGGAATTCCTGGGGGTCCACGTTGGCCGTACCCACGGCATAAACGTTTTTCATCATCAGGTCCCAAATAGGGTACTTGACGTTGGCCGTGGTGCTTTTCAGCATTTTGAGGAAAAGCACGTTGGTTTTCAAGGTATCCTCCGAACTCTTCTTGGGCACCTCGTCCGAAAACTCGCCGATTTTATAGGGCAGGCCATTGTAGGTGTAAGACATGGCCACACCCACCACCTGATCGGGCTGCACATTCAGGTTGATGCTTACGAAGCCCAGTTGTTCGTTGTAAGTGTACTCTTGCGAGGAAAGCAAGCGGGCGTTCATTTTTTCAAAATCCTTGATCTGCTTCATTTTGAAAGTCGGCCCAGATAGTTTGCTCACCACCCGGTCGCTGAAGCGCATCTGTGGGTCGTTGCTTAGTTCCGACAAAATAGTACTGTAAAGACTATTGTTTTGGTTTGCCGGGAGCGCTTTGCCATTGATATCCTTGCCCGTAGGGTTGGGGATCACCCAGCTGGAGTCCACCATTTTAGAAGGTAGCGCTTCGCCCAGATCCGCAAGCGGCAGCACGTCGCGGGTGTTTTGGAATTCCTGTTTGTCGTTCGTGATCCACACCTCCATGCGGGTGATGTTGAACAGCGACTGCGGCACGGGCAGGCATTTCATGGCTGGCTCGAACTGGTCGCGGTTCCAGTGGCTGACAAAAAAGTGGCGGTTTTCGTCGTATTCGTCAATCGGCTTCTCAAAAGTCTGCACCTGAGAGCCGCCCTGTATTTTGAGGCTTTGTTGTTTAGAGCGTTGTTGGCTGGCTACGAGGGTAGTGCGCAGGTGGCCGAATTTCATTTCTGTCTTGATACCGAACAAGTTCTGCGCGCCTTTGATGAGGTTGGAGCGCAGGGGCATGGACACGTTGCCGGCTTCCACGTTTTGGATAATTTCATCCTCTGAAAAACCCTTCGTATCATAGTTGATCTTCATTTGGTTGTCAAAATCGAAGGTCGCCTGCGTGTTGTAGTTGAAGTTGAGGTTCAGTTTTTCCCCGATTTTGCCCTGTGCGCTCATGTTGATGTCCATGTCAAAATCGAAGTTGCCATTGGTCTGCTGGCGGAGGGTCAGGATGGGGTTTTGGATTTTTTGCCAGTCGTAACCGAAGGTCAGGTTGATGTTGCCCTGCGGCTTGATGTCCACGTTGGTGCCGCCAAAAAGGCGATCAATCAGGGAGTTTTTGAAATTGAATTTTGCTACGGGATCCGTTGTGCCGTCCGCGCTTTTACCATCTGCCGATACCGCGCCTTGCAAGCGGTCGAAGTAATCGCGTTGCTGCTGTTCGTCGCGCCAGCGCACATATTCCTGAAAAGTCATGTAGGTAGGGGCGCGGTAAAAATCATCGCCGATGCGCTCGGTCACGATGTACCGGTCGGTGGCGGCATCGTATTCCACTTGTTTGTCAATGACCTTTGGGTCGCGCAAATCCACGGGGTTGTTGCCACCTGCGTTGATAAAGTCGTCGTAGCGCTCGTTCAATGGAGGGAGGGTGTCAAGGGTTGACTGTTGGCTGTTGACCGTTTTATCCGCCGAAGCCTTGGCGAAGGAGGATGACTTTTGACCGTCAATAGTCAATGGCAAATGGTCAACAGTCGCCACAGGCCGTTCTCCGTCCGGGAAAAAGAGGGTGAACATGTTTTCGCGTACGGCTTCGGGAAAAGTGAAGGCATAGAGTGCGCAAACGGAAAGCAGGGCGATAGCCGCAAGAAGGCTGTTCTTCTTCGTCATTTTCAATAAAGCAGGATGGTTCAAATAATTTTGCCGGTGTTGGCGCCCGACATACGGATTACTAGTGGGGCAATGACGCGGGTATGAAAAGAATGGTTGCCTTACCAAGGCTTGATTTAGAGTTCATTTTTTGGTGGACAGATTTCTTACTTTTGCGCTTCGTTTAAACTTCTATTATGAGCAACCGCGACAACCTCCTCGGCGTTTTGGGGACGATTTACCGATGGAGAAAAGCCCTCCGAAATGCCTGTCTTATCGCTTTGGTGGGCAGCATTGGCATCGCGCTGTGGATGGATACTTTCTTCAAAGCCACCACCATCTTCTATCCCAGCAACCAAGACCTTTCCAAGCCGGAGCTGATTTTTGGCGGCATGAGCAAGGTGACCGAATATTTCGGCACGGACAAAGACGTGGACCGTATTTTGGAAATTGCCGTCAGCAACGAATTGGTGGACTACATGATAGGGCGTTTTGACCTTTTCCGGCATTACAACATTGATTCGGCAAGCCATGAAGGGCGGTATTGGGCGCGGCTGAAGTTTCGGGGCCTCTATGTAGTGCAGAAAAACCGCAACGATGCCATCGAATTAACCATTGAAGATACTGATCCAAAAATGGCCTCCGACATGGCCAATGCCGCCCGTGAAAAAATTGACGAAATAGCCCAAGGCCTCACCAAAAACAGTCAGGCACAAATACTCGCCGCTTATGACGCAAACATCAAGCGCAAAACGGCAGAGCTCCAGCGCTTGGGCGACAGTGTCCGCATCGTGCAAGGTCGCTATAAAATATACAGCGGAGGAGAACAAGGCAACCAACTTTCGAGGCAACTCACCCGCGCTGAAGAAGACATCGCGCGCAACACTGCCCGCCTCGAAGTGCTTGATGGCAACCCCCTGATACCCCTCGATACGATTGAATATATCAAAGCCAACCTGCGCGGTGCCCAACGCGAACGCGAAATACTTCGTTCCACCAATCCTTCCAGCGGCAATCTCACCATTCGGGATTACAATGAAGGGATCAGTGCAGTCGCCATCGCCAACGACTTGCACAATCAGGCTCGGAAGCAACTCAGCTACGATCTTGAGCGGTACAATCAAGTTTTAGCAGCCTATAACACCAACACGCCCTCTGTTCAAATCGTAGAAAAGGCCGAGCCACCGATCATGAAAAGCCGCCCGCGGCGCAGCATTATCGTGATCGGCGCAGTCATAGCAGCCTTCCTATTTACGCTTTTTGCTGCCTTTTTGGCCGATGCTTATCGGGATGTGAATTGGAAGGAATTGGGGTAGGGCGAAATTCATTTCGCCAAGTTTCTTATGGCGTGGTTTTGTGGAGACCTCGGAGGTCTTCGAAGACCTCCGAGG
>JANMME010000416.1:0-5918 GCA_031373015.1 Saprospiraceae bacterium | reverse complement strand
GCCTGAACAAGCAAGCGCGAGATTTTCAAGTTGGGAAGTCCCTCCTGCCGCAAGAGGGAATACGTGATCAATCTCAAAAGGGTCAGGGCTGAAAAATTCAGGGCAAAGGCAGTATTCACATAGATATCGTGCACGCAGTTTTACCGCTTGCCTTAATGATTTATTCATGGTTGGCAACTAGTCCAAGTTGTTCCATCAGGGCTCTAATCGAAATATTCCTTATTTGGGCGAGTTCGGCCAAAACAGCGATCCGTAGAGCGTTGGCTGCCTCCACCTGTTCTGTGATGGATTGCAACGCTGCTAATTCCGCTTCTGTTGCCGTCTTTGATTGCCGTTTGGCTTTGAGTTGGAGGTAGAGACTCCATGTTTTAGTTGGTATATCAAGATTTACTTTTTGCAAAAGTTCGGCCTCCCGTTTTGATACCGATAAGGGGCGGGGATTCTCTTCTGGGAAATTCCGTTCCAAGAATTGCATGACAAACTGATCCACCCCTACCCCCTTTTTTTGAGCATTTTCGCGAAGCCTGTGTTCGAGCGATGGGTTGAGTTGAATGGTTATGGACATATCGTGATAGAATATTTTGAAGCAAATTTCGGCGATTTACTCGATATTTTCAAATCCTCTTCAACAGACCTTATATGCGACCAAATACCATTCCTAGTCCGCTAATGTCGTCCAGCAAAATTTGACCAACTTCCTACCTTCGTCCCTCAATTTTTTGCTATGAAACCTTTCTTCCTCTTATGCCTTTTCTTTTTAACCCTATTCCGGTTATCCAGCCAAAACAACGCCAACAACTACCAAATCCGTGTCAAAAAAGCCACTGTTGAGATCAATCTCGATGGCGCGCTCGACGAGCCCGCCTGGCAAACCGGCGCGGAAAAAGCCGATCATTTCAAACTCAGTTTTCCCAATGACACCGCCTACAGCCCTTGGCCGACCGAGACGCGCATGACCTTTGACGACAATAATCTGTACGTTGGGATCGTGTGCCACCAACGTCGCGCCGATTATACCGTGCAAAGCCTGCGCCGCGATTACGCGGGCGGCACCACCGATGCCGTCAGCGTGATGCTCGACCCCAGCAAGGATGGCCTCAATGGATTCATTTTCAGCGTGAGTCCGCTCAATGTACAGCGCGAGGGCCTTATCTCTACCGGCGAAACCATGTCATTGGAATGGGACAACAAATGGAATTCGGCGGTGCAAAACTTCGACGACCACTGGACCGTAGAGATCGCCATCCCTTTCAAAACTTTGCGCTACAATGTGTCGGAGGGCGAAAACTCTTGGGGGCTTCAGTTCATCCGCGCCAAAGTCAAAGATTTCGAGGCAGGCTCATGGGCGCCCGTGCCGTTCCAATTTTCTAACACCAACCTTTCGTTTGTCGGGCGACTTATTTGGGACACTCCGCCGCCCAAGCCCGGCGCCAACATCAGCCTGATCCCTTACGCCATCGGCGGGACTTCCCTCGATTATTTGCGCGACGACAATTCCTTGATCGTCAAAGAGAAAAATCAAGACTGGACGGGAGGTATAGGGGGCGACGCCAAGATCGGCCTTACGCCTGGGCTGAATTTAGACCTGACCATCAACCCCGATTTTAGCCAGGTGGAAGTGGATCGTCAAGTGGCCAACCTGAGCCGATTTGAGCTCTTTTTCCCCGAAACCCGGCAGTTTTTTCTCGAAAACCGAGATCTTTTTGCCATGTATGGCTTTCCCGACACAAGGCCATTTTTCTCCCGCCGTATCGGGCTGGCCTACAACCCCATTACAGGGCAAAACGAAAAAGTGCCTATTTTAGCAGGGCTGAGGTTGAGCGGAAAACTGACAGATGGCCTGCGCGTGGGCCTGCTCAATATGCAGACCAAGGAGCTGCATTCAAACTCGCAGTCGGTGCTTCCGGCAGCCAATTTCAGCGTCGCTACTTTGCAGCAAAAAGTGTTCTCCCGCAGCACCATCAGTGGGGTTTTTGTGAACAAACAAAATTTTTTGGGAAAGATCAACAACGGGCAGGAAGACAGTTTCCAACCTTGGAATCGTGTAGCAGGCCTCGAATACAATCTTTATTCTCAGGACAACCGTTGGGAAGGGGAGGCATATTACCACCGTTCTTTTTCGCCCGATAAAGCACAACGTGGCTCAACAGCAGCCGTTTTCCTGGGTTATCGCGACCGAAACTTCAATGCCAATCTTGGTTATTGGCGGGTGGATTCTACCTATTATGCAGAGGCGGGTTTTGTGCCGCGAACGGGTGTTCAGGGCCTTTACCCAGGTTTCGGATTCAGGCTGTATCCGCAAAAGGGCTGGGCCGCACGCCATGTCACCAACTTTTCTTTCGGTTCGTCAGGAACGCTCACTTTTGGGCTCAATGGCAAAAACACCGACCGCGATGCGTCCCTTTACGCCAGAATGAGTTTCAAGGATCAATCAGAAGTAAATGCTGCCGTGTTCAACAGCTTTGTCTATTTGTTTGAAGCATTTGACCCCAGCAATGCCGGGAATCCGGAACTCCCCGTGGGCAGTTACAACAATTACGGCGCGCGAGCCGAGTATTTTACCGGCACTTCCAGTGACTGGCAAGGAAGCACGAAATTCGTGTACAGCGGTTTCTTCAACGGAACGATTTTCAGCAATGAAGGTTTCTTGTCCTATCGCTGGCAGCCCGTCGGTCGGTTTTCGATCCAATACAGTTACAATCGAATCCGGCTGCCCAAGCCTTATGCATCGGCGGATTTTTGGCTCGTGGGGCCCAGGGTGGAGTTGTCGTTCCGGCGCGATCTGTTTCTCAGCGCGTTCATGCAGTACAATACGCAATACAATAATTTCAACCTCAATGCCCGGGTTCAGTGGCGATTTGCGCCTGTTTCCGACGTTTTTTTGGTGTACACGGACAATGCATACGCCGAGCAAATACCGAACTCGCCCGTCAAGGTTTTTTCTCCAAAAAACAAGGCAGTGGTGCTGAAAGTGGTGTATTGGTTGAATTTGTGACCTACCTTTGGGGGCTTCAAATAATAACCATGAGATTAGCCAACGACACTATCATTGCTCGGGAAAAACTGACCGATTACCTATTACAATGGCGACCAGTCAGCGATAAATCGCGCTATTTGGCTCAGGCCGGCTACACGATAGACAACTGGGAAATTTTACACCAAGACATTATTGAACAAATTTTACCTTTGGAAGCTGAAAATCAAGATGAAGATGAATATGGAGTTTTTTATGTGATCGAAGGAACTCTACTGGGACCAAATGGAAAAATTTTATTTGTGAGAACCATTTGGATGAAAGAACACAGTACACAGAAAACTCGTTTTATTACCCTATTTCCACAATAAGAATTGCTATGCAAATACCACTTTATTCATTGGTCTCATTGCTCGTGGATATTCCTAAACACAGTCTAAGAGCAGGTGACATTGCCACCATTGTGGAATATCTTCAACCGAACGGCAACTTGCCGAGTGGTTATGTTTGCGAAGCCTCCAACGCAATCGGGGAGACTATCGCGGTATTTTCCATTCGTGCTGAACAAGTTAGCTCACTGCATCGCAATGAGGTACTTCATGTCAGAGCACTTGCATCTGCTTAACCTGCTCCAGCACGGAAAGTGAATCAATGCATCGCCCACATCGCCATCGTCGTAAACGACTACGATGAAGCCATCCAGTTTTACACCCAAAAGCTGGGCTTCGATTTGATCGAAGATACCCCGTTAAGCGAAACGAAACGCTGGGTCATCGTTGCACCCAAAGGCTCAGGTGGGTGCTCGCTGTTACTGGCCAAAGCGGCCAACGAGGAACAACAAAGCCGCGTGGGCAACCAAACTGGAGGCCGCGTTTTCCTCTTCCTGCACACCGACGACTTTTGGCGAGACTACCATAAATTGATCGAAAATGAGGTCGTTTTTGTCAGAGCACCTTCCAAAGAAGCCTATGGCACGGTGGTCGTTTTTCAAGATTTGTACGGCAATTTGTGGGATTTGATAGGTCCGGAAGTTTAAATCCTTACTACGTTTGCTGTCAATAAAGAAGCGACACTTTTTGAAAAAGTGTCACTTCTAAACGTCTGCTCTTCTATGAAAAAACTAGCCTCCCTTACCCTCCTGGTTTCCTTTTTATTATCCTGTTCAGGCGGCCAAAAAGCCGTCATTGGCACTGCCTGGATGTTCAAGCCCATCGAACGGCTCGATGAGTACAACCCCTTGATGGAACCCGATACTAAGCCGGAATTCTATTGCCCCATTCGCAAAAAACGCGTGGACTGGGAGGAAAAATCGGTGTTCAACCCCACCGCAGTGGTCAAAGACAGCCGCGTTTGGATGCTCTACCGGGCACAGGACAAGTATGGCACTTCGCGCATCGGCATCGCCAGCAGCCGCACCGGCACCGAATTCCGCAAAGGCCCCGTCCCTGTGCTGCACCCGGACCACGACACCATGGAAGACTTCGAATGGGAAGGCGGCTGCGAAGACCCGCGTATCGTGCGCCGCGACGACGGCCTTTACGTCTTGACCTACACGGCTTACGACAAAAAAGTCGCCCGGCTTTGCCTCGCCAGCTCCCGCGACCTGATCAATTGGGAGAAGCACGGCGTGGTGCTCACTGACCGAAAATATCGCAATTTCTGGTCAAAATCCGGCGCGATCGTATGCGAGCGGGATGGGAATCAAATCACCGCCAAAAAAGTAAAAGGAAAATATTGGATGTACTGGGGCGACACCGACCTGTTTATGGCCACTTCCGACGACCTACTCTCTTGGCGCCCGATGGAAGACAAAAAAGGGAAACCTGCCCGCGTTATGATGCCCCGCCCCGGGTTGTTCGATAGCAGATTGGTAGAGCCGGGGCCTTTTGCATTGATCAGGAAAGAAGGCATCGTATTGCTCTATAACAGTGCCAACAGTGCCAGCAGCGGTGATAAAACCCTCGGAGCCGATGCCTATTCCGTGGGCCAGGCACTGTTTTCTGCGAAAGACCCCTGGAAACTCCTGGCCCGTTCTGACAAATATCTGATCACGGCCGAGCGTGATTTTGAGCAGGTGGGCGAGGTGGCCAATGTCTGCTTTCTGGAAGGAATGATATGGCTGAATGGAAGGTGGCTGTTGTATTACGGGGCGGGGGATTCTAAGATTGCGGTGGCGGAGATGAAGGAGTGAATAAATGTCCAAGGGATTTACCTGCTTTGTTCAGCTTCAAAATCCACCACATGCAGGGATGGAATACGGAAAGAGAAAACAGTACGACCTTCCATATTGGTCAATGACAAATCGCCTTGCGTCATAATATCCTTGCCGATTATGATATCGCAGTCGTCGTCGCCGTAAGTAAAGCCAATAGCCTGAACAGCATGGAAAACGAGGCGGCTGGGTAAAACCAAATGAACTGTATAGACGGAGAGTCGTACAATACCGGTGGCGGTGGCAACATTCACAAAATCATCCACTTCCAATTTCAATTCGGTTGCAAGGCGGTCGGAAATGCAGGATTGCGAAGCGCCTGTGTCCCAAAGGGCTTTCTTCCAGCGAATGCGAGAATCATCCGGCGATAAATTTTCGAGCCCTGTTAACTCATCAGGTGAGCAAACGCCCGCTCCGGTATAAATGGAGGGGACGATGAATTCGTGTTCTTTGGTCAGGGCATAAACTGCCGAAGGGGTGTCATTTTTCATCAACTGTGATGAGTTTATGCCTAATAAGCCGGGGAGCCCAACGTGGGTCTCGCTCTATGCAATGGTGAATAATGAACGTGCCCGGTTTATGGTCTTTCACAGTTTGCTGTCTTGCCAACCTCCAAGTACCATAATCTCCAATGACTTGCTCGTCCTTGATGACGATGTAACGACCATAATAGCGCTTCAACAGTTCTTCCTCGTGCTCCTCGAACCAAAGATATTCCTTGAAGTTGGGAAA
>JANMME010000371.1:0-9029 GCA_031373015.1 Saprospiraceae bacterium | reverse complement strand
ATAACCCCTCAAATCCGAACCAACCGCCCACGCGACACGGCCTCGCCTACGCCGAGCCGATAGGCAAAAACACCTCTGGTGGGCAAAGCCCTTGCGGGAAGCCTCAGAGATTGAAAACCAGCCTCCAGGTCGTAGGTTTCAGAAAAGACCCGGCGTCCATTCTGGTCGAACACTTCCAAATGAGCGGGCGCGTCGTTTTTGAGCAAAATTTCAAAGGAGATTTCGCTTGCAAACGGGTTTGGGTGCGGCGTAAAAAACGTGGCGGAATCATGCGTGTTTTCCCCAAAATGGAGCAGCAGGGGGTGGCGGTCTGGCAGACTGTTATTGTGGGAAGTGTAGGCTTCCGGGCGCAAGTTTTCGGGATTAAAGAACAGCCCATGGGATATTTTGGTCGCTTGCAGCGCTTTGATCTTCAATCTAAAAACCGTTTTCCCCTCCTCAAAAAATTCCCCCGTGCCCTGAGCCCACAGTGCGCGTAGTTCGGGGCCTCGCAGCACGTACTGGTCAGCAGGCAAACCTTCTACACCCAACATTTGCAGTTTAACAGGATCGGCCTCCAGGGCGAGTTGCCATCCTTCGAGCGTAGCAGACGCTGCCAAATGGAAAGAAACGACGGCCTCTTCTCCTGCTTCCAGCCAATGGTCGTCGGCTTGGAGAAGAAGTGGCGGAGCGGAGTATCGGTCGTCAGCATCTGGCTCACCGTTGAGCGAAGCCGACCCGTTTACATCGCCATACTTGATGCCGATAAAATGGAGGTTTTGAAAGGTTACATCATCCAGCAGATTAGTGAGTGTAATTTGGTAAGTATCTTTTAGCGCACTGAAATTGGCGAGTTGTGACGGGTTTGCCACAGGGCGCGTAATACGCCATGATGGCACTTTTGGGAAAGTGTCGTAGAGGCCCAGAATGAGTTTACGGGTTTCCAGAATATCAAAAGTAGTTACGGAACCGCTGGCGTTCACATCCGCAGCCACCATTTGGTAAACACTCGTGAAGGGTTCTATGGCCAAGATGTGTTTGGAAATGAGCACCAAATCATAAGTTGTCACCCCGACAAGCGGGCCAAGGGTTCGTTCTGCCCGTATGGTTGCCTGGTAATCCTCCCCAAATGGAATATGGTCAAGGTGCAGCGCATAGCAGGAGTCTTCAATGGTTTGAGCATAATTTTTGGACAATGGAACACTCGCCCCTGGAAGTGTCTCAAACTGGGTTTTGAGTTTGAAATTGGAAAGTTTCAGGTTTGCCCAAGTACGCGCACAACCATTGAAATAGACATCCGCGTCTTCGTTGCAGATGCACTCGTTGTTGGCATCTTGCACCAGCACATAGTTGTTGCAAACGTTGGCTAGGCCATTGGCATCTTTCACCCATACCTCAATGCTGTTGAACCCTTTATCGCAAGAGGCAAAAGTCAGGCTCGTTTGGGCCGGGAATCCAGTCCCATCCCCCTGCTTTCGCATTCCCAGTTGGAGTTGATTGGTGGGGGTGCAATTGTCGGACATTGAAAGGATGAATTGCGAAGCCATAAAACTTTGCTGGCAGTCTGGAGCATCCAAGTTTTGAGTCAAGCCATTGATACACAATAGGCTGGGCGGTTGACAATCTTTTATCTGAAAAGTATAGGTACACTGCGTCAGGTTTCCGCAGTTGTCGGTCGCCTTCCAAAAAACCTTGTGCGTTCCTTTGGGGAATGGCCCTGACACGGTGTCTAAAGACGAATTGATGTCCACCACATTGTCATTGTTCAGGTCAATTTTATAGGAATAATTAATGTTCGGGCTGTTGCAGCTGGTCGCAGCCTTTTCTACAAGGAACACCTCTCCTTGTGCGCAGCTATTCTGATTGAGGCAGAAACTTTTGTCCGAGCATGCCGTGATCCACTGCATGGGTTGGGCCGATAGCCCTTTGGCAAACAAGAGCGGGAGGAATAGTACAATTCGATTCATGGATAAAGATGTCTTTCGTAAATACTTGCAAAAATAGTTCCAATAAGGCGTTTTTTGTGTGTTCTGTTTTTTGTTTAATCTTTTTTGCTCCAAAAGTTAAACAAAGTTTGGGCAGACTGCGTTTAGCCGCGATGTTTGCATCCTCGTTGTATTTCCCATTGGGAAGTGAAAAAGCATCGTACTCGTTTTGAAAAAAGTCGTCGTCATTGGTTCTGGTTTCTCCGGCTTGGCCGCAGCGTGCTGCCTGGCTGCTGAAGGTTTTGAGGTCACCGTTTTGGAAAAAAACGATTGCCCTGGCGGTCGGGCACGCCAATTTGAGGCTGAAGGCTTTGTGTTCGATATGGGCCCATCTTGGTACTGGATGCCCGATGTGTTTGAAGATTTTTTCGCACTTTTTGGCAAAAAAGTCTCCGATTACTACGATTTAGTTCGGTTAGACCCCTCTTATCAGGTTTTTTTTGGGGAGTCAACACCTCCCAGGTTTCCGAAAACCTCAGAGGTGTTGAAAATACCTGCTAAAATGGCGGAATTAGAAAACCTGTTCGAGCAGATTGAACCCGGGAGCGCAGCGAAGCTTCGGAAATTTTTGACCGAGGCCGAGTACAAATATCGCGTTGGAATGGGCGAATTCGTACACAAACCCAGCCACAGCATCTTGGAATTCGCAGATTTCCGGGTGCTTTCCAGCCTCTTGCGACTCCAGATGTTCACGCCCATGTCGCGCCACGTACGGCAACTTTTCAAAAGCGAAAAGCTGATCCAATTGCTCGAATTCCCGGTGCTGTTTCTCGGTGCGACGCCCCAAAAAACACCTGCGCTCTACAGCCTGATGAACTATGCCGACATGGCCCTGGGCACTTGGTATCCCATGGGTGGTATGTTCAAAATTGTGGAAGCCATGACCGCTTTAGCCGCTGAATTGGGCGTAAAAATCAAACTGAAGCAGGAGGTTGCAAAAATAGAAACCGCCAAGGGCAAGGCCGTTTCAGTCCTCACAACCGATGGTGCCCGGTATGCCGCCGATGCATTTGTGGGCAGCGCCGATTACCACCACATCGAAACCCAATTGCTTGATCCGGCACACCGCAATTATTCAGAAAAGTACTGGGACACGCGCGTGATGGCCCCCTCCAGCCTGCTATGGTATGTTGGCATGAACAAACGAATCGAGGGATTGCTCCACCACAACCTGTTCTTCGACGAGGACTTTGGTCTCCATTCAGAGGAAATTTATACTACGCCCAAATGGCCAACAAAGCCGCTTTTTTACGCGAGTGCGCCATCGGTTACAGATGCCAGTGTGGCGCCAGCGGGTTGTGAAAACCTGTTTTTGCTTATTCCCGTCGCGCCAGGACTGGAGGACACCCCTGAAATCCGGCAGCAATATTTTGACGTAGTTATGGAACGGCTTGAACGGCACACCGGCCAAAGTATCCGCCCGCACATCGTCTATCATCGTTCATATTCCCATGCCGACTTTGTCCAGGACTATCACGCATTTAGGGGCAATGCCTACGGCTTGGCCAATACCCTTTTACAAACGGCTTTCCTAAAACCCAAAATGAAAAACCGCCGGCTCTCCAACCTCTGGTACACAGGCCAATTGACCACGCCTGGTCCCGGAGTACCGCCTTCGCTCATAAGTGGGCAGGTGGTGGCGGGAGAGGTTCGGAGGTTTTTGGGTTCGGAGGTTTGAAGGTTTACAGCGTTTGTTCTGAGCCAAGCATTCGAGTCCACTTCAAAACCCCTAAACCGCCAAACCCCTAAACCATCGAACCCCAAAACCTCCGAACCACAAAACCTCCGAACCACAAAACCTGCAAACCTGCTTTTATTATGAATCATCTCCAACTTTTTCACCGTACCTGCGCAGATTGCAGCAGCCTCATCACCCGGCGATACAGCACATCGTTCTCTTTGGGAATCAAGATGTTTCACCCAAGGTTTCGCGAGCCCATCTACGGCATCTACGGCTTTGTGCGTTTTGCCGACGAGATCGTGGACACCTTTCACGATTACCCAAAAGCGGATCTTTTTGAACGCTTTCGGCAAGATACCTGGCGCGCCATCGAGGACGGCATTAGCCTAAACCCCGTGCTGCACTCGTTCCAACACGTGGTACGGAAATACGGCATTGAGCGCGATCTCATCGAGGCATTTCTCGACAGCATGGAGATGGACCTGACCGAATCAACCTACGATCCTGAAGGTTACAACGAATACATATACGGTTCGGCAGAGGTGGTGGGGCTCATGTGCCTGCGCGTTTTTTGCGAAGGTAATGACGCTGAATATCAAAGACTTAAGGCCCCTGCCCGCAGACTCGGTGCGGCTTTCCAAAAGATAAATTTCCTGCGCGACATCAAAAGCGACCACGAAGAACGCGGCCGGGTCTATTTCCCCGGGGTGGATTTCAGCCGCTTCACGCAGGAGGACAAATGGCAGATCGAAACCGACATCAAGCAGGATTTTGACGCCGCTTTAGAAGGAATCCGAATGCTGCCCCAAGGAGCACGGCTCGGGGTGTATCTTGCCTACAAATACTACACCCACCTTTTTTTTAAAATCAAGATCGCCCCGCCGCAGCGGGTAGCGCAGGAGCGTTTTCGGCTTTCGAGTAGGCGGAAGGTGTATTTGTTGTGTAGTTCGGCGCTGAGGCATCAGTTGGGGGTGTTGTAGGTTTTTCTAAATCGGTGGCGACATGGAAAAACGCTACCCCACTCAGTTCACACGTTATTTGCCGGACGCGGCACTGGTTCACCTCGCCACCACCATCTTTCGCCCCACCATCCCTTTGTCGGTCAATATGCGAAGCAGATAAACACCGGCTGGAAGTTCTCCTGTCTCAACTTCAAACGTGGGCGCAAAAAGTGATTTTTCCCACGCTTTTTTTCCATAAACATCGAACAACTGCGCCTTTCTAGGGTTTGCACCCGTCACGCTGACACGGGCCTGTTCGTCAGCCGGATTGGGCGAAATTTCCACCTGAATGGCTTTAACGTCGGGCTCAGAAACCGCACTCGTCAGATTGACCAAAAAGCAATACTTATCCGTACAATCGCCCGCAAAATTGCTGATTTCCAGACAGATTTGATAGATACCCGCTGCGGAATAGGCATGCGAAACGGTGTCAAAGACTCCAAAATAAAACGGCGATCCGTCGCCAAAATTGAGGGCTGAAGCCTCCGCGTTGGTAGAGGCATTTTTGATCAACACCGTATTCCCCGAAACGACTTCAACTGTAAACAGGGCATCGCAATCGGGACTTTTGCAGCACACGCCTTTCCTCCAGGATTTAATGCCCCCATAATTAATGGCATAGCACTCGTTGTCATAAGTGATTCCATTGCAGCCGCAAACCGGGTCGTATATTTCAATACAAGCGACGGTCGAGTCAATCCAGTCCGCATTGATGCAAAAATCAGGGCAAGCGCCTTGCGTCCAACTGGTTACGCCATAGTAATTGTAAGCCTCGCAAGCGTTTGTATAAGTAATGCCATCGCAGCCGCAAACAGGGTCGTACACGGTAGGGCAAAACGCCGATGGATCAATAACGGCAGGATCTATACAAGTTTTCCCGGCCACAGATATCGTTTGGCAAAAACTACCTCCACATTGCGTTCCGTCAGCAAAAAGCCCGGAAACAGTGAGGCAAACTGCATAGTCTCCTGGGGCTAAAAAGTTAATGGTCGGGTTTTCATCCATAGACGTTTGGCCATTTCCAAAATCCCAAAACCAACTGCTGATGACTCCTCCGGGAAATACTGATTTATCCAAAAAACTCCATACGGTCAGCGACCCGCCTGTGTTAGCCCCTTCAAAATCAACGAGCAAATTGTTGCAAATACTTCCGCATACACCCGGCACCCAGGAACTGACGCCGCCATAGTTATAGGCCGAACAAGCATTGTCGTAAGTCACGCCATCGCAGCCGCAGACGGGGATGAAGGCCAAGGGGCAGGGTTTGGTGGAGTCAATTTGGATCGGGTTCACACAACGCGTCTTGACCTCAAAAGCCTGGCAGACGGTGCAGGTTTCCGCAGTAAAATCGCCGGTTGGATAGGTGGCGCAGAGGACGTGCTTGCCGGTTTCATTAAAAAGGTGTACAAAATCAAGCCCTGTGCCGGTGTATGAGCCGCCGTCAAGAGACCAGTTGACAAAAAAGAACCAAGGTGGGTCAATGATGTCAAATTTGGCCTGTAGAGCTGTGCCGTTGAGATCGTAATTAAAACCATAGAAGCAGGGGTCAAAGCAATCATCGTCCACCGTCACGGTTTGACAAAAAGTCTTTTCGCAGATCTGCCCGTTGGGATTAACCGCTTTTACCGTCAGGCACACGATGTAGTCACCCGGGGCGGGAAAATCGTGGTCAGGGTTTTGCTCGTTGGAAAAGCCGCCGTCACTAAAAGACCAGGCCCAACTGATAATTTGGCCGTTAGGCATCATGCTTTGGTCTTCAAAAGCGACACTGAGGGAATGGGTAATGAAGAAAAACAAGAATTTGACACTGAGCGCATCGCAATCGCCTGCTGGACAGGGGCCATGCGTCCAAGAAGTTACCCCTCCGAAATTTAGGGCTTCGCAAGAATTGCCGTAAGTCACGCCATTGCAGCCACAAACGGGATCAAAAAGCGTAATGCAAATGGCATCGGGATTGATGAGTGATGAATCCACGCAGTTTGTTTGGGCGTGGAGATTGACGGGGAAAGTGGTAGAGACAAATACGCCAAGAAAGGCGAGTGATCGGAAGAGATTGTTCATAATGTTGAATGTTGAAATATAAAATCGGATTCGAGAAGCAAGACGGCTGGGGCGTTCCGGCTCGTTGGGCAGCCTTGTGTTTAGGTTTCGTTAAAAAGAAAGAACGCTCTTTTACCCGTCATAGCCTTTTTATCAGCCGAAGTTTTTTACCTTGGGTAAAGACGAAGGCGAGGGCGAGAAATTCCGATGTGACGGAAACTGGCAAAAAATGCTGGCAATCATCCTACTTTTGCCTCCGCCCTTACGCCAACTTTTTCATGAGGAACACGGATGACACGGATAAGACACGGATTTCCAATAAAATCCGTGTCTCATCCGTGTCATCCGTGTTCCATAAGATCCAACTGTTCAATTTCCGACTTCGATATTATGGCTGCAAAAAGCAAATCCAAGCCCACACCTACACAAAAGCCCAAACCCGCTCCAAGACAAAAGGAAAAGTCCGCTCCGGCGCCACTGACCGAAACCTTCCTTCCGGGTTTTTGGAGCGAACATTGGATACCCGCCCTGCTCATGCTGGGATTGGCGTATGCCTTGTACTACATTGGCCTTAATTATGGCTATGTACTTGATGATGAGATGGTGTACGTGAAGAACGAGTATGTGCAGAAAGGTTTTGCCGGGATACGCCAGATTTTCGGCGCGGATAGTTTCATGGGCTATTTTAAAGAGCCGAAGTTCTTGCTTGAAGGTGGCCGTTACCGTCCGCTTTCGCTTGCTACCTTTGCCATGGAGGTCGAGATTTTTGGCCCAAACAAACCCGCAACAGGCCACTTTTTCAATGTGCTCTTATATGGTCTCACCGGGGTTTTGTTGTACCGGATACTGCTTGGTCTTTTCCCCTTGAAAGAAAGTGGTGCGTCCCGCCTTAGCTTTGGCTTCGGCGGGCGAGGGTACTTCAGCCTTCCGTTTATCGCAACAGCACTTTATATGCTGCATCCGCTGCACGTGGAATGTGTCGCGAACATCAAAGGCCGCGACGAAATCCTTGCCCTGCTCGGTGGACTAGGAGCCTTGTGGGCCACACTTAAATATTTTGACACAAAAGGCTGGTGGTGGCTGGTACTTTCGGCTGTTTCGCTCCTGCTTGGTATGTTTGCCAAAGAGAACGCCTTGACTTTTGTGGCCGTTATCCCGCTCACTGTTTGGGTTTTCACCAACGTCTCTTTAAAGCGCGTGTTTTTTGCCGCTTTGCCGCTGCTTGCTGCCGCGCTGATCTTCATTTGGGCCCGTTATGAAGCCCTTGGATATTTGCTCAACCCGGAAAAAATTGCCAATAGTGATATCATGAACAACCCGTTTTATGGCATGACTGGCAGCGAAGAAACAGCCACCATTTTCCTTACGCTGGGTTGGTATCTTAAACTCCTTTTTGTGCCGCACCCGCTTACCATTGACTACTACCCCTACCATGTCCCGAAAGTGGGCTGGTCAGATTGGCGGGCCTTGTTGGGCCTTGCGCTCCATGTCGGAATGGGACTTTGGGCGCTCTGGAACATCCGCAAACGCAGCGTTCCGGCCTACGCCATTTTGTTTTACCTCCTGACACTCAGCATTGTTTCCAATCTGTTTGTCTCCGTAGGCACGTTTATGAACGAGCGCTTTTTGTACATGCCTTCGCTTGCTTTTTGCATTGTGGCCGGATGGTTTTTTGCCCGAAAACTGCCCGAATGGCTCAAAGAAAAGCCCGATAGTGCCTACCCTCTGGGCATGATTGTTTTTGCACTCGTTGCGGGCCTGTATGCCTATCGCGTGGTCACGCGCGTTCCGGATTGGCAGAGCGGGTTTACGCTCAACCGCGCTGCGGTGCAGGTTTCGGAGGGCAGTGCCCGTTCCCATTGTTTTTATGCCACCGGGCTTTATGAAGAGAAATATGTACCAGAGAAAGATCCTGTCGTACGCAAAAAATTGGTGGAAGAAATGGAATATCACGTCAAACGCTCGCTGGAAATAAACCCAAACTATGGCGCAGCGTTGATCATGAAATTCAATGTGGCTGCGGCCCGCTTCGACATTGATCACCAGCTCGACAAGTTCTTCCATGTGGCCGAAGACGTGTTGGAAAAAATACCCTACAATAACACCTTCCGAAAAAATCTCGCAGCCTACCTGAAATACCTTGATGGCTCAAACGCTGATAAATATATGGCGTTTTGCCACCGAGTCGGCTATGAGTTCTTTTGGAAAAAGAAAAACGACAGCACGGCAGCACTCTTCTTCCTCGAATTCGCACTCAATCGAGGGTACGAAGACATTCGAACGCTAGAAGACATTGCTGAGATCTGTGAAGCCATCGGCAATACGGCCCAAGCGGCTGAGTTC
>JANMME010000358.1:0-5184 GCA_031373015.1 Saprospiraceae bacterium | reverse complement strand
GTATTCAACATGGGGCATCGGATGGAAATTTACCTTCCTGCGCGACATGCTGACAAAGTGATGGCAATTGCTGAAAAATATGGTATCGAAGCACGCGTTATTGGGCGCGTTCGCCGTGCTGAAGGTGAAAAAGTAACCGTTAAAAGCCCATTTGGGAAGTTTGAATACTTGTAAAATATCATAACATGAGAAAACTGATCACCCTCGCACTCCTTGGCATCGTTTTTAATGCTTGCCAGAGCGACCCTATCAAATCCCTCCAAGACAAACTGGTAAAACTTGACAAAGAAATGGGTGGTGCAAATGTTACCGATAAGGCCAAAGCTGCAGAATTCATCAAAGTTTCTGAAGAACTCGCCGCATTGGTAGAAAAATCCAACCCTGACCAATATGTAGAGGTGCTTCTAAAAGCTGCCGGCCTTGCCAAAACCGTTGATAACCCGCAGAAAGCCATCGAATTGTACACCAAAATTGCCAATGGTCTTCCCCAACACAAGAAAGCCCCCACAGCGCTCTTTATGATCGGGTTTGTGCAGGAAAACGACCTCAATGACCTGGCTAAAGCCAAGGCCACCTACGAGTCCTTCCTGCAAAAATATCCCAACGACCCAGATTTTGCCGACGACGCGCAAAACGCTATCAAGATGCTGGGTAAGTCGCCAGATGAGATCATCAAGGAGTTTGAACAACAGGCAGCGCAGAAGCAGTGAGCCCTGATGCCAAGTGAGGCGGTGACTCCAAGTCACAGCCTCACTACCACCCCGAAATCTTGCACTTTTGGGCGAACCCCAACATGCCCTAAATCATTACACTCACCGCAACACTGTCACATCGCCTTCTACCTTTGCCGTACTTCCGTTTTTCAGCAACAACACGGCCTGCCATACAAACACCGCTGGGTCGAAGGTCTTGCCGTTTTGGGTTCCATCCCATCCCGATTCAGAAGCGTTAGGCGGGAAATTCTTTCGGACAAAAACCAAATTTCCCCATCGGTCATAAATTTCAAGCAGTTGAATTTCAGCGACCTGATTTGGGTCGGCGAATAAGGTGAATCTGCCGTTTGCATCCGCCGACAAGGGGCGTATCACATTGGGCGCATACCATCCACCAACCGCTTTTTCTACCAAAACCCAAACTGAATCCTCTAGCAGACAACCGTTCAAGTCTTGAATTCCGATGAAATACAGCGTGTTTTCCACAGGTTGAACTGTAATGTCTAAATTGGTTTCGGGAATCATCACACCATTGGAATTGTGCCAAGTGATGACGGTTGGCTGCGTGTTGGTTTGTGCCAGTAGTTCTGCTGATTCACCCTCTACGATGGTTTGATCCTCGCCGAGTTCGAGCCACACTGGAGGCAGTACGCCGATTTGGAACTCCTTGATTTCGCAGTTTTCGGTCACGGAGTAAGTCCCGGGCTGGCAGTAATCCACACCATTGAAAGTCAGGCAAGTTTGGGCACAAGTCAAGGTTCCCACCAAGCCAAGTTTCACGGTCGGCAAAGCGAGGTCCTGCGCGATTTGGAATTCCCTGATTTCGCAGTTTTCGGTCACGGAGTAAGTCCCTGGCTGGCAGTATTCCACGCCGTTGAAAGTCAGGCAAGTTTGGGCGCAGGTCAAAGTCCCCACTAAGCCAAGTTGCACCGTCGGCAAAGTCAAGTCCTGCCCGATTTGGAATTCCTTGTTTTCTCAATTTTCGGTCACGGAGTAAGTGCCGAGTTGGCAGTATTCCACGCCCTTGAATGTCAGGCAAGTTTGGGCACAGGTCAAAGTTCCCACCAAGCCAAGTTGCACGGTCGGCAAAGACAGATCCTGTCCGATTTGGAATTCCTTGATCTCGCAATTTTCGGTCACGGCGTAGGTTCCCGGCTGGCAGTATTCCACACCATTAAAAGTGAGGCAAGGCTGAGCACAAGTCAAAGTCCCCACCAGCCCAAGTTGAACGATCGGCAAAGACAGGTCCTGCGCGATTTGGAATTCCTTGATCTCGCAATTTTCGGTCACGGAGTAAGTTCCCGGCTGGCAGTATTCCACGCCCTTGAAAGTCAGGCAAGCTTGGGCGCAGGTCAAGGTTCCCACCACGCCAAGTTGCACCGTGGGTAAAGCCAGGTTCTGCCCGATTTGGAACGCCTTGATTTCGCAATTTTCGGTCACGGAGTAAGTCCCCGGTTGGCAGTATTCCACACCATTGAAAGTCAGGCAAGGCTGGGCGCAGGTCAAAGTCCCTACCACGCCAAGTTGCACAAGTTGTGGCTGATTCACCTCTACGGTCGTGGCAACGATGCTCATGCAGCCGTTTGTGGTGTCCGTAGTAGTCAACGTGTATGTAGTCGTCAAGAGCGGGGTCACGGTCAATTCTTGCGTTGTTTCGCCCGTGCTCCAAAGGTAGTTTAAACTGGAGGGGGATGGAGGGGCGGTTTGCAAGGTGATGCTTTCGCCCGCACAAACAGGCGGCACAGGGATTACAGGACACCAGGGCGGGGTTAAATCGCCCAAGATTTCAAAAATATTATTCCCGCAACCACCTGGGATTGGCACGACGTATTGGCCCGGTTGGGTGTAAGTATTCCCTAAATAATTGATTTCCAATTGGTTGCAAGCCAATGTGCCAATCACGCCTAAATCGGTGTCCACAGAAGGATTGACGTTCACCGTCACTTGGTCCGACGAGATGCATCCGTTTAGAAGGCTTTTGGCAGTGACCGTGTAAGTCGTTGTGGTTGTCGGAGAAACTTCGTTTTGTATTCCGACGGTGTTGTTGCTCCAAATATATTCCACACCCGGCAAAATCGGGCTGACCGCAAGCATGGCCGTTTGTCCGGCACAGATATCCTGCGGTTGACCTAGCGCTACGATAGGTGGGGAATCGTTCAAATCAATCATGAACTGGTGTTCCCCACAGCCATTTGCCTTTGGCACGGTGTAATTGCCAGGCTGGTTGTAAACATTCCCCATAAAGGAAATTGAAGTCACGTCGCAAGTCAGGGTCCCGACCGTGCCGTGATTGGTCACTACATCAGGCGTTACGTTGATGAACAGATTAATTATGGAATCACAACCTTGATAGGAGCTTGCCACCACCGAATAAAATCCCGAGGAGCACAGTTCTTCGCCGGCGACATACACACATTCACCCTCGCAGATAGTTTTGGGACCGAGATTCGTGATTATTGTAGGAAGTACTTGCACTGTTGTTAAGGCAGTATTGGTGCAGCCATTGACAAAATTGGTGACCGTAACCGTGTAAGCGGCGGTGGCCATAGCGTCAAAAGTGATTTGCTGCCCTATCATGTTATTGCTCCATGTGTATTGGGAAAATGACGGGTTGCCGATTGCCTTGAGCGTAACTGTCTCGCCCAAGCAAACCTTTGGCACGGGCAGAATTATAACTGATGGGATATTGAAATCAGCCGCCACAAATGTGTTGGCGCTGGCCGTGCAACCATTTGCAGTGTTCGTCACCACAAGCGTGTAAACGCCAGGCACCGAAACGGTAATGGTTGGCTGGTGCTGACCAAACGGAGAAACACCAGGCCCTGACCAGAAGTAAGTGTAATTTGGCCCGCTGGAGGAATTGCCCCATAAAGTGACGGAAGGATTGACGCAAGTTAAAACGCCTCCCGGCCCGGCATTGGCCAATGGCAGTGACAAATTGGCTGTGACGATCATTTTTTTTGTCAAACAGTTCGTCTGCTCCACCATGTAAATGCCAGGCGAACAAAACGCTTGGCCGTTGTAGAAACAACAAGGCTGCACACAATTCAATTGGCAGTAAATTGTCTCCACATCGTGGTGCATTTTTACGTCTAATGGACTATCCCCTGGCTTACATCCTTGGCAGCAAGCGCAATAGAAGCTGCTGTCTGAAGGTGTTAGGTGTATAATTTCCCAGTAATAAGAAACGGTACCGGTCAAAACCGTGTCAATCCCCACCAAGCTTGTATCCACCAGTACGGTAATGTTGTCTACGTTGATGCTATCGCCCAAAATCGTCATGAAGGATGGGACGATCCAGTGCAGCACTGAGGAGTCTTTGCCCGCTGGGCAAGTGTCAGGGCAACAAAAATAGCCGTTCCCTCCCGTTGGCGGACCTACCGTCATAGTGCAACTGCCTGCCACGATGCCGTATTGGACGATATCGCCGGGGCAAATGTCAACAGGCCCGACCACAGCATTGTTCGTGCAATCACAAGTCACAGGACCGGGAGTAGCCGTGCCGATGCCGTCCACGACGTGTATTTGGAATTTGCAATCGGCATTGTTCAGGCTGTTCACCACGAGGTAATAGATTTCACCTGGCGTGAGGCCACCTGCGGTGAGTTGCGCCACGCTGCCATCTTGGGCGGAAACAGAGGAGAGTAAGGTCATCGTGTCGCAATCGCCAGAAAGCAAGAAGAAACCGAGTTCACTCCCTGTCTGGCAGTCAAAAACTTGAAAATCAATTGCGATGGAATCTTCGCAAGGGCTGATGCGAATCCAGCCATTGTTTTCAAAGTCGGGAATCGGGTTGGTGGCAAATCCCGGTTGATCGGGCGTGAGCCCTGCGGTTGAGCTGCAAAAGCCTTCCAAATAATTGCCGCACAACAGCGGCGCTTTGTGGCAACTGTCGGCCAGTGGAGCGGGCAGGTTGAATTTAGTGCAATTTTGAGCAGAAATGGGGGCGGCGGATGAGGTTAAAAGCGCGAGGATAAGTAGTAGTTGCTTCATGGGAAGAAAATTGGATTGGTGGGGGAGATACCAGATTCCAATTTTTTCGCTGCTTGGCCTCCCGAAATTTATGTTTGGGCATGCCGCCGCAAATGGGAGCTTCTATCGCGATTTCCTTGTTTGAGTTCGTACAGGATATGAAAACAGGGGCAATAAATCTACTTTATCTTGTAGTTCAATTCCTCAGATAAGTAGCGTACCATTGGGTCGCAACCACAACGGTAGGCGATGTTGTAGAAATGGTACTCGTCTCCAGGTTTGGCTTTGCTGATTTGATCCTGTACCTCAGAATTCCAACGCGGACCGCTATTTCGTTTGACCACCCCATCTTGCCCTTTTGGGATATAATGGAGGTCAAAACTGACTATGCCACCGCCCTTGATGGGATAGTCGAAATTATTGAATACTAAGCCTAAACCACCAGAAACTCCGCAATACACACCATTACCCATAACGCTAGATTTATTTTTACCACCCA
>JANMME010000356.1:0-7865 GCA_031373015.1 Saprospiraceae bacterium | reverse complement strand
GGTGGAGCAGACGGCTATTTGCTAAAAATTTCTACTCCAGAACGTATTTTTGAGTCTATTCAAGAAGTGATGGAAGGAGGGGCAGTTATGTCGCCCTATATCGCCAAACGAGCATTGCAACTCGCCAGAGAGCAACGCCCTTCGTCCAGCCGAGGCCCCAAAATTGCTTTTACCAATACCGAACAGCATGTGTTGGATTGGCTCTCCAAAGGTCATTCGTACAAAATGATCGGCGCGGAACTTGATATCAGCATCAACACGGTGAAAAGCCATTTGAAACGGATTTACGAAAAAATGCAGGTGCATTCCGCACCGGAAGCGGTGTCAAAAGCCATTCGAGAAAAATGGGTTTGAGTTGAAAATGTGATATTTGTCGGGCATATATCAGTCTCCCATGGGCCAAAACCATATTTTCCGACTTCTTCTCCTGCTCCTGTTTTGGGGCCTCACGCTAACGTCCGCTGTGGCGCAAGAGGAGCATTTGCCCCTTGCATTTTTTGGAAAAGATATTCGGGACGGCTTGCTCGACTTTTCGACAAGCGCTGAACTATTTGTGGACAGCACCGGAAAACTCGATGTGGAAAAAGTGCGAACGGCCCCTTTTTCTCCTCTATCCAATGCACCCAATTCGGGGCAAATTACCCTTCAAAATTGCCGATACAACTATTGGCTGCGCTTTCGCGCAACCGGATATCCCTGGTCTTCCGACGATCAAGACGCCACTTTCTTTTTCTTTGGGAATCAGCACCTTATCACACTTTTTTCCTCCAAAAATGGGCGCAATTGGCAAGAGCACGAGGGTGGTTTCGCCTACCACAGGAATCTTGGACAGAACGAATACCTGCGGCTCGAAACCAAGGCAAGCGACACTACCATTTTTTATGCGCGCATCGCCAACCGACCGCGTCCGGATTTTGCGTTACGGGCGCAAGTGATCTCGCAACGGGGCATTGAAACCGCTGAAGCCTTTGCCCTGAGCAAAAATCGCTGGAGCATTTATCCCTCGTTGGCAGTGATAGCCTTATTGGTATTCATGTCGCTTTTTACGCTGCTCCAATATTGGCAAAACCGCGAGCGTGCTTATCTGTATTATGCGCTGTATGTGCTTACTATGGCATTAGCGCTTTTGAAAATTCAAGAGCACTTGTGGCAAATGCCTTTGCTTTTCAGTTATTTCCCATCGGCGTTTGTGTACAGCGAGGGTATAGCCGCAGCCTTGCCCCACATCAGCTACCGGCTTTTTGTGGCCGACATCACGGACCTTAAAAAGCACCTGCCAGGCATTGCGCGGCTTTTCAATCTTACAATTTGGTTTTTGGTGGGCTATTTGGTGCTGGACACGCTGCTTGAAATTTTCTTTTTCCGCGAGGCGTATTGTGTCGCCGTATATCTTCCTGTACGGCTTTTGCTCGGTTTGGTTTCGGTGTACTGTATCGTTCGTATGTTCAGCATCCGTACCCCGATAGCACGTATGGTTGTGTGGGGTTCGATCGTGCTTTATCTCGGCGTGGGCATCGGAATTTTTATAGCGCCCAACACAGGCTTCAATTTTCAAGGGGAAGAAGTCAATTACCTGATGGCGGCTTCCACGATCGAAATACTCATCTTTTTGATGGCCTTAGGCAAACGGTCGAAACTCCTGGCAGAGGAGCGTAACCGCTTGGAAAAGGACTTACTAGAAGCGCACAACCACCTCGCGCGCGATTTGCACGACGACCTCGGTTCGGCACTGAGCAGCATTGCGCTCAACAGCCAATTGGCCGCCGCCGGTACTCCCGAGAAGATGCGCGAGGCCCTGAACCGCAGCGGAGAGGAAGCCCGCGAAATGACCTCGAAAGTGCGCGATCTGATGTGGTCGCTCCAAGCTGACAATGACTCGATGGAAAGCATTGTCAGCCGGATGCGCCAATTCGCCGCGCCAATTTTGGAGGCCCAAAACATTGACTTTCAATTTGAAACCTCTGAAACCACGTCCTCGGTTCAACTGGGCGTTGCCGAACGGCGGCACTTTTACCTCTTCTTCAAAGAAGCGGTGAACAATCTCGCCAAATACGCCCATGCGACCAATGCGAACATTCAAATCCGCTGCGCTGCCGACCACAAGTTCCTCTATCTGGAAGTCTCCGACAACGGAAAGGGGTTCGACCCCGATACTGTGCGAAAAGGTCACGGCCTTGCAAACATGGCCGCTCGCGCAACGCTCCTGAACGGCCAGATGTCGGTGGTCACCGCCCCGGGCAAAGGCACGAAAATCGTGCTCTCGTTTCCTGTTTAAATTCACTCACCTCATCCAAGCTGGCAGGTTCATCACCCCATCGGGTGGTGCCCCGACGCACGCTCCCACCCCATCGGGCGATTGTGGCAACTTTTCATGCCCCTGACCTTTGTGCCATCTTTAAATCAAAGGGACGAAAAAAATGTCCCGTACAACTAAAATTTCATCCTCATTCATTCACCATTAAAAACTTAACATCATGGCAACCCAGATTCAGATCACTGACGACTATTTTAAGTATGGCAATCGAAAGTACTTCAGGGGTAATGCCCATCTCTTGCAGCTCGCAAGCTATGGCAAAAAAAGAGGTGGCGCTCTTCTGTCGAATTCTTATGTGGACCCGCAGGGCAAAGTGAAGAGAAAATATTTGGACAACAAGTGCGTGACAAAAGGTATCTCGATAAAAATTGACTGGAGCCAGACCTCCAAATCTTCATTCGAGATTAACGGTTTGCTGAAATATTTCGGCATAGACGGCAAATTAAACGCAAATGGTTCGCACGAAAAAGTCAAAAGTGCCAAGCTCGAACTCATCAATTTCTTCATAAATGAGGGGGAACTAATAAATTTGCTTAACATCAACGCAGACACAACAAGAAAATATTTGGCCGATGAGGGCAAGGATGGACGCACGGTTACCGAGACGTTCGTTATTATGGCAGCAGAGCTTGCTGAAAAGTTCAACAATGCTACCTCGCTCAGTATAAGCGCAACGGCAGATGACTCCGGATTGAAAATAATTGCTAACGGAAGTAAATCGGGTACAACATCCATTACACTTTCAGCGGGCGCTTGCTTCGCTTACAAGCTTCATAAGGTAACGAAATGGAATGACAACAAAACCAAGATTGAAAATATGGAGGCCGACTATTATGGCATGTCGTAGAGCACGACACACGCTTTTATAATGAAAGAGCCGCTCCGATTAATCGGGGTGGCTTTTTTGCTTTTTGAACCCAAAGTGTTTTTTGTTTTTGCGAGGACGCCAATAACAGCAAAAGGAAAAATAGAGAATGTTGGGGAAAATCAGCGAAGCCATTGTTGAAGTATGCGCCAAATACCTTACCTTTGTATTGCATTTTGATAGAACCGTTTAGGACGTTGGGTGCTTGAGTCTTAAAATTGGCTATTGCACGCTTTCAAATGTAAAAGCCGCTCCGATTATTGGGGTGGCTTTTTTGCTTTTCGCACCCAAAGTGTTTGTGCGCAAATCTGCCTTTTTCTTCCAACCCGAATCTCTGCAATATAAAAATACCGCCGTTCGTCAATCTCTTTTTCATAAATCAAAGTGTGGCGATTTTTGAGCAATTCGTAAGAGAGACGGTCAAAACTGGCAATTATGGTTGGAATAAAAAGAAAGGTTTCTGGTGAAACGGCAAATTGCCCTCGCGCAGTTTCTGTGAGATGATTGCCATGCTTTCGGAGGGTGTGTTGCAGCGCATAATTGTCCACAATATGCTGATACTGGCTGACATCAATCTCAGCGACCGATGCTACAAAGCAATTTCTGACGCTGTAATTGAGCCAACTACGTAAAAATAGCGGTTGTTTTCGATATTGCTCGCGGTTACTTCGAGCAAGGTTTCGAGGGTAGAGATTTCCATTTGTTTACAAATATAGGAAATCTAGCCCGATTTGGCACTTTCTAAATCGGGGTAGCAACCCAACAGAATAACTGTCATCATCGGGCTGAACTCAGCTTTGCGATTCTCTATTACACCCAAGCCTTCTATGGGCTTAGGATCAAAACTTTCCGGTTTGGAAAGCATAGCAATGCGAACGTAATAAGGGTAGTAGCTGGTCTACTGCTGTACACGATAGGAGCAGTCGCGCTACTACCTTTTCTCAACTTTTCAATTTTGGTCTCGTCAATGGCTAGGATATAGCCAAACATCATGAAGTCTCTAATACTTGGATCATCAGCGCGTTCTGTAATAATGATAGCATTTGGAAAGCCTAGGCGAATAGCTTCGGCTTTCGCGCCTTCTGCGTGGGCGTATTCGCCCCATACACCAAGTCTGACTTTCGTAAATCTATTTTCAGATTTGGAATAAAGATTGCCTAGCCCATTGAGTCCTGTGTAATCACTGATCGAAATGGATTTGCCAGCAGCAAAAGAGCCCAACTGAATGGCATACCGCACGTCTGCAATCGTGCTGTACCGCACGGGTTCAATATTTTCATTTCCAAGAATGAGCGTCTCGTCCGCCCCACGCTCTTCCACGACAAAGGATGCTTTGTAATTCTTATCTTTCAATACCTTTTTCAAGTTGTCTTCGGCCTCCGTTAGCGTAGGGAAAATACCCAGACGAATCTTGTTCATCTTGCCTTCATACTTGATATATAAATTGGCGATCTTGGTCAGAGGCTCGTAAGAACGCAGGCGGGCATCACTGGGCTTTTCCGGCATGGCTGCCAATTGAATGGAATAGCCATTGAATTTGTCCAGCGTTGGGTAGTCGTAGGACTTGTCAAGGTTGACCGGAGCAATACGGCTGTTGCTGTTGTACGAGAAAACGGTACGGACCACGGCATCAGTATAGCCGTATTTATTGTACATGATGAGGTAAGTTGCACCCGCTTCAACATTGAGGGAGTAAAAACCAGCCTCGTCGGTGGTAGTTTCCAACATACCGTCTGGGAGTTGCACCTGTACCGTCACCCCGCGTATCGGGGCTTGGGTGCGGGAATCGAAAACATAACCTCGGAACTCCTCTCGGTCGCCATCGCGGTCGGTGTTGGTCACGACAGGCCGAGTGCCGCCACAACTATTTTTCCGCACAAAAACAAAATCCCCGCCCGGGTCATGGCCGCTAAAAGCGCCACACTCAGGCTCAGGGGCTTCTTATCCTGTCAAAAAAAACCTTAGTGCGTAAATGAAAGATGTGTCATAGCAGGGGGCGCCGACCAAAAAAACACAAATTTTCCCTCCACAAGGGTAAGCTTTCCCGTAAATTGCGATGGTAGGGAAAACAACCCGCGGAACACCGATTTTCTTTCATCCTTTTAATTGTTTTTCTATGAAAAATCTCATCGCACTTTTCCCAAAGGCTTCAAAAAACCTGTTTGTTTTAATCCTGATTTTCAACACCTTACATCTTTTCAGCCAAACATTCCAGACCGCCATCGGCTACCCCGTCCCCACCGACGAGCGCGGCGCGAGCGGACTCATCGCCAACAACGGCAACTATCTCATCCTCGGGAGCAACATCAAACACCCCAGCGGACTATTCAACCAAGCGGGAGATATGCAACTCGTGCGCCTCGACCCGCTTGGCAACCTATTGTTTCCTTCCAAGATTCTCGGCCAAGACGTGGGCGAAACCGCCACCTGGATCGAAAAAGCCACCGATTGCGCAGGCGCACAAGGCTACATCATCGCCGGAAATGAATTCAACGGGGGCAGCAATAACATGCTACTCACCCTCACAGACGTAGGCGGAAACCCGCAATGGGTGCGCCGTATCGGCACGCCCAACACCGACGAAAAAAGCGCCTGCGTGAAAACCGACGGCGCGGGCAATTTCATCCTCGTGGGTACGAGGAGCAATCTGGGTACGGGGGCTTCCGCCATTCACGCTATAAAAACCGACTGCGCAGGGACCTTGCTCTGGGAACGGGTTTACAACCTCGGTGTTCCGGCAACGGCAACTTCCGTCACGGCGTTTGCCACCTTTCAGTCGGCTTGCCCAAATTTGCCCAACGCTTATTTTATCACAGGGAAAATATCGGCTGCCGTCGGCGGAAACGAAGAGGTTTTTATCCTCAGCGTGAACGCCTCTACCGGCTCGGTTTCGTGGATGAAAACCTACGATGTCGCGCCCAATGCCGATGACGTAGGTGCTTGTATTCAAGGAAATTGTGGCGGAATCCCTCCCGCTGCGGGCAGTCTCTGGGTGTCTGGCTATTCGCTCGAAACGAGCGGCAGCGACCCGCGCAAAATATTGGCCATGCAAACCGATCTCAACGGCAACCTGGTTTGGGCCAACAACTACGACATCCAAAATAGCGATCAGGAGCTCTCCACGCATTTCCAGTTCGGTCTGAACAACAAACTGGTACTGACCGGCAAAGCCGAAGACCCCGGCGTGAGCGACCCGCCAGAAATCGGCCAATGTATGCTGATGCGCATAGCCGCCAACGGCAGTTCCCTGGACTGGACACGGGTGTACCAGATGGGTTTTGCCTCACAAGGCAACCGCGTGGAGCCAAACGCCAACGATGAATATTTCATCACGGGCCACACTTACGAGATCATCCAGCCGCACGTTTTTGATTACAACATCCTGGCAATCAATACCAATAAGATTGGCCAGACCGACAGCGAATGCCACCATTCGCCCGAAACAATCATTATTCCGCGACTACCCGTCACAACGCCGGTTCAACCGACTGTCAACATACCACAGGACTTTTTCCCTACAAGTTTGGCGACGGTTTTGTACGATGACAAACAGACTTTTTGCCATAATTCCACACCAATAGACCCTTGTGACACGCTTGGACTGAACGCCAATTTTACCTATTCGGTGAGCGGCAACACGGTGACATTCACCGACTTATCTACCATTGGCAGCGGCTCGATCTTTTCATGGAATTGGAGTTTTGGCGATGCCGGTACCAGCAACCTGCAGAACCCCACACACACCTACGCCAGCCCCGGCGGGTACGTAGTTTGCCTGATTATTGCCGGTGGAAATGCAGGCGCTCTGTGCCGCGACACGATTTGCTTTGACATTGTCATCCACGACACACCGATGGATCCTTGCGATTCGATCGGATTGGTGGCCAACTTCTCCGCTTCGGTGAGCGGGAATACCGTCACGTTCACGGACTTGTCCACCATCGTGAGCGGCACGATCTTTAGTTGGAGCTGGAGTTTTGGCGATGCGGGTACAAGTTTCGTTCAGAACCCGACGCACACTTACTCGAGCACAGGGGTTTATACCGTTTGCTTGACCGTGGATGCCTACGGAACGAATTCTGCCACCATGATGTGCAGCGACACGATTTGCTTCGAAATTGTCATTGATCATTTGACCGATGGCTGTCTATGCGACTCCACATTTTTCGCCGCTGTGGGCGCAGGATTTACCACTTCGGGTACAAATCCAATCGGGTTCACGCCCGTAGGCCTTGATACTTGTGATAAAGTGTTATGGCTCTGGGGCGATGGTTCGCCCAACAGCAATTCGGTCGCAAATAACACTGTCTTTCATACATACGCAATAGGCGGGACTTACTTTGTCTGCATGGTCGTGACGCGGATTTCGATAGACGGAAAAATCTGCACCCGTGAATTTTGCAAACAGATACAAGTATCCGACCCGAAATTGTGCGAAGACAACATCGTGAAAAACGGGGATTTCACCGCTGGACTTGTGCCCGGAAACCTCGGCGGCCCTGGCAATGTGAGTAACTGGACAACCTGGACCAATACCCCGCAAGTCATCATTGGCGATACTTGTCAGGAGGCGGGCGCCATTCAAA
Source organism: Saprospiraceae bacterium (assembly GCA_031373015.1). Classification (GTDB taxonomy): domain Bacteria; phylum Bacteroidota; class Bacteroidia; order Chitinophagales; family Saprospiraceae; genus M3007. The sequence goes on along the minus strand of JANMME010000356.1, from coordinate 100 downwards.
TGTGGGGCAATCAGGTGGTGGGCGAAAGCATCCAACAACCCGTCGCGTTTACCATGGGCGGCATTTACGAAGTCACTTTTTGCGGCAAATGGTTGAATAC
>JANMME010000335.1:0-15382 GCA_031373015.1 Saprospiraceae bacterium | reverse complement strand
CCAGGTGGTGACGCCCAAGGTACTCTCCAATGGTATTTACCACGCCCTTACGGCGACTGCCGCAGGCTTAACGGTTTCTATCATTGCAATGGCAGGCTTCAACCTTCTTGTTACCAACCTTGACAAGGTGATTTTCAAAATGGAAAACACCGCCGCGCAGTTCATGGACCTGCTGCAAGAACCCACTCGTTGATTATGAAGCGATGGAGCGATGGAGTGATTAAGTGATTTAAACTCACTCGTCGCTCAATACATCGCTCAAATCACTTCATCACCTATCACTCTATCACTTCATAATAATATGGGACTCAAACGCCGCATACGAGTAAAGCCGGAATTCAGCCTCGCAGCCATGATCGACGTGATCTTCCTGCTGCTGATGTTTTTCATGCTTACCTCCAACTTCGTCACCCCCAACGCCCTCAACCTGCAACTGCCCTCCAGCAGCTCAAAGAGCATGGCTTCCCCGGATTTGGCTGTCTCAGTCAATGCAGAGGGCAAGTTCTTTATTGACCGCACGCCCGTAGCGGTAACAAATTTGGAAAATGCATTGAAGGCAAAGATTAGAGCCAGCAAATTGGACCTGAAAAACACCACCATCACGGTTGCCGCCGACAAGGCAGCATCGGTCGAAAACATGGTCATTATACTCGAAGTAGCCAACCGCCTGCATTTGAAGACAATATTGGCCACCGACCCGCAAATGGATATCAAGAAGTAAGCAATCATTTCTGTCGAAGCCATTAAGAAACTGTTTTAAAGTGACTGGATTCATTTTGAGCATATCCTTGAAAAATAAATTTGTGTATTTACCCTTCTCAAATTCATCCCTTCTCAAAAAATATATTCAGACATGAAAGCCGTTGTAAATCAGGAAGAAAACCGCACGAAAGCAGCCATTGGCAGCGCATTGTTTCACGCTGCCCTGCTCGCATTGCTCATTTTTTATGTGCTCCCCGCACCCGAAATCGCACCCGAACCTACGGCCATTGCGCTCGACTTTGGCGGCGGCGGCGGGGACAATGCCGCTGCGGGCGAACCCGACAAGGGCATGAATGACGACTACACGCCATTGGGTGAAGAACCTGCTCCAAGCCCCACCAAACCCGCAGAGTCAACACCCGACCCCGTTCCAACACCCACAAAATCGAACACCACACCCCCTCCTCCCACGTCTACTGCTGACGATCCAGATGTTGCTGCCATCAAGCAACAAAAAGAACAAGACCGAAAAAGACGGGAGGAGGCAGACCGGCAAGAACGCACCCGGCAAGCAGAAGCAGACCGGCAGCGCGAAGCAGCCGAACAGGCCAAGCGAGATGAACAAGCCAAGCGAGACCGGGTAAAAAACAATGCTGGGAGCGCATTTGGCAAACCTGGCGGTAGTGGACAAGGTGCTGGCGGCGGCGGTAAGCCTGGCAATGGCGGCATCAATGGAGGAACTGGCGACAACCCGTTTGGCAAAAGCAGCGGGGATGGCGGCGGTACGGGCGGCGGGTCAGGCACCGGTACCGGTGCTTCTATTGGCGGCGGCTTGGGCGGCCGTGCAGTAGTAAGAAGGGGCGCCATTAATGACACCTCACAAAAAAGCGGCAAGATTGTCATCGAAGTCTGCGTAAACAGCAGTGGAACGGTCATTAGTGCAGATTACACCCAACGTGGCTCTACCACCAGCGACAGTGAACTAAAAAGCAAGGCATTGCAAGCTGCCCGTGGTTACCGCTTCGCAACTTCGACCGCAGACCAGCAGTGTGGTACTATTACTTTTAACTTCCAGTTGAAATAGCCGCAATATGCTCACTTCAAGTGAGACTTTTGCTAACATTCTCAGCCCGACAGGTTTAAGAAACCTGCCGGGCTGTGTTTTTGAAGGAATCCTAAACTAACTTTTATTGCGTTTTTACGCTTGAAAATACAAAATCGCTCTACCTTTTCGCATTAAAATGGACATTTATTCTCGCAAATCATACTGGAAATGGTATTTGGCTGCAGGAGGGGCACTCATTGTAATCCTCTCGCTTGCCTATACCCGCTATCTTGGCAACCAACTGGCTGAACGCGAGAAACAACAGGTGGAACAATACCTCGAAGCCCAACGAACATTGGCCAGCTCCGGCGGAGACCCTTACCAGTCCTTTTATTGCGACATCAGTTTTCAACTCAAAGTGGTACAGGGCAATACCACCGTTCCGATCCTCCTACTCAACGAACGAGGCGGCATTGATGGCTACACGAACGTAGGCGAAGACGAAAACGATAGTATCTCAACCGAGGCTTTGCAGCGCGTGTACAAAGGAATGCTGGCAGAAAATGCCGATACCATTCATGTGCCTGTGGGCGATGACATTCAAATAGTTATGTACGGAAAATCGCGCTTGCTGAGGCTGCTAGAGTGGTATCCGTACATTCAACTCTTCCTCATCGGGGTCTTTATTGCCTTTGGATATGCGGGGTTTAGTGCTTCTCGGCGTGTGGAACAAAACAAAGTATGGCTCGGTATGGCGAAGGAAACAGCCCATCAACTAGGCACCCCCATCACTGCGATACTGGGCTGGATCGAAACCCTGAAAGCCGTGAACGAAGACCGTCCCGACAACCAAGAAATGTTGGTCGAACTGCGCAATGATGTGACCCGCCTCGAACTCGTTGCCGACCGCTTTTCCAAAATTGGCGCAACGCCGGAACTTACGCCCGTCAACTTATACGAGCAATTGGAGATTTGCCGCGTGTACATGCAGCGCCGAGCCCCCCGAAAGACGGTGTTTGATTTCCCAAAACCTGAGGAACAAGAACCGCTCATGGTATTCCTCAACCCACCACTTTTTGACTGGGTCATCGAAAATCTGCTCCGAAACTCCATTGATGCAATGGAAAGTGGGGAAGGAAAAATCACAGCACACGTTTACAAAGAAAGCAAATGGGCTTGCATTGATGTCAGCGATACGGGCAAAGGAATCCCTTCTGGCAAACACAGCACGGTATTTAAACCCGGGTATTCCACCAAAACGCGTGGATGGGGGCTTGGCCTTTCGCTGGCACGGCGGATCATGGTGGAATACCATCAAGGGCGCATTTTTGTCAAAAAGTCAGAGGTCGGGAAAGGCACTACGTTTACTGTAAAATTGCCAATAAATCGCAAGTAAGCTGAGATTCAGATTAAACACTTAGATATAAATTGAACACATAGGCACAATAGGACACATAGCCTTGATTTTCACCACTATGTGTCCTATTGTGCCTATGTGTTTGATATCTCATGAAAAACATCCTCCTTGTTTTTATCCGAAACCCGCAATTGGGCAAAGTAAAAACCCGCTTGGCGCGTACGCTTGGCGATGAAGAAGCCTTGCGCATTTACCATATTCTATTAAAAAAGACCCGTGCCACTGCCCTTGCTTGCAAGGTCGAACGTTGGCTATTTTATAGCGATTTCATAACGGAAAACGATGCGTGGTTGCACTCCGATTTTCAAAAAAAAATCCAGCGCACGGGAGGTCTCGGCGAACGTATGGAAGCGGCTTTTCAAATGGCTTTTGATGCCGGAGCAGAAAAGGTTGCCATTATTGGAAGCGATACTCCTGATCTGACGGGCGATGTGCTCCAAGACGCTTTCGACCTGCTCGATTCAAGTGATTTTGTGCTGGGCCCTGCATCCGATGGCGGATATTACCTCATAGGGATGAAGGCATTAGAGTCCTCCGTATTTCAGGGCATCGAGTGGAGCACGGAAACTGTGCGGGAAAAAACATTGAAGAAAATTGCTGCCGCCGGAAAGTCTTTCGCGCTCTTGCCCGTGCTTTTGGATGTGGATACGGAGGAGGATTGGTGGGCGCATCGCAACCGATGCGGGGGTGTTCCTGACATTTAGGAAGGGGAAAAGCGAGCAGGCTTTTGTCAGAAACTGGTGAAGCAGAAAATTATTTAATAAATGGCAAAATGTGACCTTTTAATACCTTAACGTCTTCAAATCTCACATCTTTCACATAAATTAAAACAAAACGAACTCACATGATTAGCGAACTCAAAGCATTTCTCCTTCGCGGCGACGTAGTCACATTGGCTGTAGCCGTGATCATTGGTGGCGCCTTCCAAAAAATTGTTGATTCTCTGGTAACCGACATTATTACGCCTATCCTTGGTTTGATAACGGGCAATCCAGACTTTTCTGGAATCGCTATTGGAGCCAAAGAAGTTATTGTTGACGGTGTCTCCAAGATGGAAGGTGGCATTATGATTGGCAATTTCATCAATGCATTGGTGAGTTTCATTATGGTCGGCATTGTCTTGTTCTTTGTGATCAAAGCGGCTGGCAAAAAATCAGAAGAGGTTAAATAACTTTTTCTTTTTGAAAAACGAAAGGCACTCGCTCCATAAGCGGGTGCCTTTTTTGTTTCGGAGAAAGCGTATATTTGTTCTTTATCTTCATCAAGTCTACCTTTGTATAAACAGCTCTTCCTATGAATTTTCCCGCTCACATCCGTATCCTATTGGTTGTCAACGCGCTTTTCGCTGTATGCTTCCTCGGTCTCTGTGTTTCTTCTTTCAAGAACGAAGGCGATCAGCCTGACCAGCGCGTGCGCTCGGTCAACCTTGACAAGGACTTTAATTTTTGTGGGGAAAAATTCCCAATGGACAATTTTGATGTGCGCCAACGGCTTGACGCTGAACTACTTCGCAACGTCTATTTCCATTCGCAGACCATCCTCGCTATCAAACGCGCCAACGCGATTTTCCCGATCATCGAGCCGATTATAAAAGAGGAAGGCGTGCCAAACGATTTAAAATACCTGGCTGTAGCCGAGAGCGCGCTTTCCAATGCTATTTCGCCTGCCGGGGCACGGGGCGTGTGGCAGTTTATGAAGGATGCTGCCGCAGGCTACAATCTTGAAGTCAACACAGAAGTAGACGAGCGTTACCACCTTGAAAAGGCCACCCGAGCGGCCTGCAAATACCTGAAAAAGGAAAAAGACCGGCTCGGCTCCTGGACTTTGGCGGCGGCGGCCTACAATGGCGGCCCTGGGCGGATCATTGAAGAAATGGCCAAACAACGCGCCAAAACCTTTTTCGAGCTCAACCTCGCCGCCGACGAAACCATGCGCTACCCCTTCCGCATCGTAGCCATTAAAGAAGTAATGGAACACCCCGAAGAATACGAGTATGCCGTGGAGAAAGAACACCTCTACCCGGCGCTCACAGAGTATAAAACGGTTGAAGTAAAAGGCACCATTGAAAATTGGGGCGATTTCGCGCGACAAAACGGCACAAACTATCGCATGCTCAAACTCTATAACCCCTGGCTAATAGACAGCAAGCTCACCAACAAGGAGGGAAAGACCTACCAGATTCGTGTGCCGAAGTAAGATATTGAGATATTGGGGGTTCACAAATATCCCAATATCTCAATATCCTAATTTGAACACCACCCCGAACGTAATCCGTTTGATTCGGCCGGTGTTTCTGCCATGGAGGATGTAGCCCCCGCTCAGGTAAAAACCCGTTCTCTCATTATCGGAGTAATAGGCGGTACCACCAATCTGGGTGTACGAAACGCCGTATGATTGCGGCAAATCTGGCACACCTTGCACAAAGTCAGCACCGCCCGAAGTGTGCAGCCACTCTGCCCAACCGTCGAGATAAAAATGTCGTGCTGGGAATCCTGCCTTTACCAAAAATGTCGTAAAATTTTGTGGATCAATGGGTTCGTAGCCTGGCCTTTGCTGCTGAACGCGCCTTATGTCATCCTCTTGCAACGCATCGAGCCGGAAATGGTAAGCCCCCGTCAGGTTAAAGAAAAGGCCAAGCGGGCTTTCCCATTGAAGGATAAGTTTGGCAGGCACGGTGATCGCTTTTTGACCCAATGCACCGGTTTCGGTCGGCTCGTAGTCGCTAAGCGGGAAGCTGGCCCCTGTGCCGAAAAGCACCCCCAGTTTTCCTGCATTGCCAAGGGGCGCATAAACGGGACGGTATTTTACAAACAGCCCGCCGTCTTGCAGCCCACTTTGGTTTGGGGTGAAAACCGCTGCGGCAGTAGCAACGAGGTCGAAATTTTCAGTTAAGCCGTATTCGGCAAAAAGGCTGAGCATCTGGCTTTTATAGGTCTCGTTATACGTTTGGCCACGCGCACCTTCAAATTTTTGCGCTGTATTAAAAGAAAAGGAAGGGGCAAGGTCAAGGACGCCTTTGCCTTTCAAATAACCATCCAGAGGGCCTTGGCCCCAAGCTACGCAAGGGCAGCATACGACGAGTAATAGGCGGAGTACAGACATGGGACTGATGGACGCCGAACTTTTATGACGGGTTGTTTTTAAATGCGATCCTGGGGGACAAAATGTCGGGCGAAGACTAAAAAAAGCCGATGACGAGCAATTATCTCGAAATCGGCTTCTTTAGCGCAGTATTGCATAACTGCAATGTTGCTGTTTACTTCTTCTTGCTCCACTCCGCAATGCTCTTATCGTTCATGCGGGGATAGTCTTCGTTTCCATCTTTTTTTGCCAGTTCGGTGCTTTTTTCAGCCGCCATGATGGCTTCTTTATAGCGCCCCAATTCCGAAAGGATGTTTGCTTTGAGGCGAAGTATCCAATATTTGTCACCTCCTTTTTCAAGGGCTTTGTCCACCCAAACAAGGGCTTGCGCCATGTCTTTTTTCTCCTCGTAGTAGTAGCGGGCCGCAGCGTTGAAGTCGCCCGCTCCAGGGCCAGCCATGGTGGTTTCGATGGATTTCAGCACTTTGTTGTCGGTATCGGTAGAAATTGGGATAAGGACTTTGGTGTATTCCCAAATTATCTCCAAGTCGCCACCGCTGTTGCGCAAATTGTTGATATTCAAGGTAAAAGTCTCCACCAAATCCCGGATAGGGATCGAACTGACGGTAAAACGCGCCTGCACATCTTCTTCTTTGAAATCCTTGGGTTCCGGAGCTCCCCAAAACGTTGTGTTTTTGTAGAAAATGATCGTCCATTCTTTTTCGCCCGGAATGGTGTAAAGGGCGTATGTGCCTTTTGGCAAGGGCATTCCGCCTACTTTTACATCGTCTGAAACGGTGACTTTAGTGCTGGCATTTGCGCCTGTGCGCCACATTGTGCCGAAGGGCACGAGATCACCAAAAATTTTACGGCCTTTGGCACTGGGGCGAGAATATTCTATGTCAACTTTGATGAGGCCTATATCCTGGCTGATTTTGCCTGTAGGGCTGGGTGCAGGGGTTTTGATTTGGGCATTTGCCGTAGCGAAAACGGCGAGAAGGACTGTCAGAAATAAGATCTTTTTCATGTTTTATTATTTTGGGGCTCAAACAAAAACTATGCGGAATGGTTGAATGCTTTTTTCAAATCTTTAAAATTTGAAAACTTGCAGCGCAGAATCTTGTTAAGAGAGTCGTTACCTTTTCTATAAAATTCATTTCAAAAAGTGACAGGAGTGACATTTCGCCGTTTCATTTGCAAGAAAATAACCTTCTGGCTCTCTTTCAAACAATCAAAACTCAACTCTTATGTGGAAAAAAAGCCTGTTCATCCTGGCGCTCATACCGATCATTTTTGCTTGCCAAAAAACGGTTTTTACTGGGCGCAAATCCCTGAACCTCATCCCGAATGCGCAACTCAACTCGATGAGTTTAGCGGAATATCGTCAATTTTTGACAGAAAACAAGCCGGTATCTTCTGGCAAAGACCTTGACCTCGTGCGCCGTGTAGGCAACGACATAAAAGCCGCTACCGAGGTGTATTACAAATCGAAAGGGCTGCAAAAAGACCTCAAAGAATTTGCCTGGGAATTCAACGTAGTGGACGACCCAACGGTGAACGCTTTCTGTATGCCCGGCGGCAAGGTGGTGGTGTACACCGGTATCCTGAAAGTAACGCAAAACGAGGATGCCCTGGCTGTTGTGATGGGCCACGAAATTGCCCACGCTTTGGCCAACCATGGAAACGAGCGCGTGAGCCAGGGCTTGGTGGCACAACTCGGGCTTACCACGCTCGACCTTGGGCTAGCCATGGCGCAAAAACCAGCGCAAACCCGCAACTTAATCATGACGGCAGCTGGAGCTGGTACTCAATTGGGTGTGTTGCTTCCCTTTAGCCGCAAGCACGAATCAGAAGCCGACGAAATCGGTCTTTATCTCATGGCTATGGCTGGTTACAATCCCGCCGAAGCTGCCCCTTTCTGGGAGCGTATGACCAAATCGGGGGGGAGCCGTCCGCCAGCGTTCCTCAGCACCCACCCTGACCCTGCTAGGCGCAGCGACAAACTGAAATCGCTGGTGCCCAAAGCGAGGGCTTATGCAGGGCGCTATCCTGTGCCTGGAAGCTCGAAACGCAAGTAATAAGCGGGGGTTTCTCGCAGATGTTACGCAGAAATCTGCGAGAAATCTGCGTAGTTTTTCTGCGTAACATCTGCGAGAGGCAGGCAAAACGCCTCGCTGCGGCTTGTGCCTACATACCGAATGAGCAGACTGAATTCTCCTGTTTCGATTCGGCCTTCGTGCTCAAAAACCTCCAAATCAAAGCAGAGCGGCAGGGCTAAAAACCGGGCTTTCCCATGCCAGTCCTGGCCAAAGCTGGAATCAATCTGCTCCATCAGCGCCGTTTTTTCAAAGGCCGCGATTTCTGCGAGATGCAGCGGTCGGGGTCTTACTTTTTGATAAAGGCAATGATCTATTTCGATCAATTCGAGCAAAATTTGGTCGCCCGCGTAATTGTTTTTTGCAAAAAACAGGATGCGCTCATAGACATCGCTGAGCGCGTATTGGTGAAAATCATGGCGCTCGCCAAAGCACTCACCAAGGCCGAGCAGGAAGTCGAAAATGCTGTATTGGGCGGTCACGTATTTCAGCGTGCGGGATGCCCGGGGTTTGTTCCAGTAAATTTCGAGGGCGTTTTCGAGCACTTCAAGGCGGGCAAGTTCCTGGCGCGAGAGATAGTTGCTTTCAATAATTTGATAGGGTGGCTCAGGGTCAAAAATGAAGCCATGCTGCTCGTATTTTTCGCGGACGGGCGTTCCCTTCAGGAATTTTAAAAAGCCCATTTGCAATTCCGGCGCGAAGAGTTTGAACACCTCCTCGAAACTGAATTTGATATCCTCCCAACGGTCGAGAGCAAGGCCTACGATGAGGTCGAGGTGCATTTCAACTTTGTCGGCAAGTTGGAGGATGATCCCTTTTGTCTTGTCGAAATTCTGCTTGCGGCTCACCTGGAGATTGGCTTTCTGATTGACGGTTTGAATGCCGATTTCAAACCGAAACAGCCCTTTTGGCACTTTTTCCTGAATAAAACGGATGATATCGGGGTGCAAAATATCTGCCGTGATTTCAAATTGGAACACGTTTCCGGGTCGGTAATTGGCCAGAATGAACGTGAAAATATCAATGGTAAAATCGCGCTTCATGTTGAACGTGCGGTCGAGGAATTTGACCACGCGCCCGTGTTCCATGAGGTAAAGGAGGGTTTGTTTGATGTGTTCGTCGGGCAGATAGCGCACCTTGTTGTCGAGGCTTGCAAGGCAGAACTCGCATTTGTAGGGGCAGCCACGGGAGGTTTCGATGTACAAAACCTTGCTGCGCAAGTCTTCGGGAGGGTCGTTTTGCCAAGGGCGGGTAAAGCGGTAATTTTCTAGATCGAAAGTCACCGGGTTGGAAAAATAACGAACTTCGCCATCCTCGGTTTTGCTGACGAGATTGGCCAAGTGCCCTGTTTCCGGCCAAGCATACAGAAATTCGCGGAAAGGCGTTTCACCCTCTCCTGTGATGATAAAATCTACCTCCGGGCGGACAATCACGTCCTGCCAGTCGTAACTGACTTCCGGGCCGCCGAGCAGGATTTGAACCGATGGGTTGAGGGCCTTTATTTTGCGGGCCACACTCAGTGTCTGTGTGATATTCCAGATATAGCAACTGAACGCAACGACCTCAAAATCAGCACAAAAACGAGCGATTTCATCCTGATCTTGTTTGATGGTAAACTCACGCCATTCGAGACCAGGCCATTCGCGATTGAGCTCGTAGAGCAGCCGGATGGCGAGGTTGGTGTGTATGTACTTTGCGTTGAGTGTGGTGAGTAGAACCTTCATTGGGTTGCAAAGAACGGGAGAAGGCGGGGTTTTTTCGGAGCTATTTCGGTTGGGAGAGCGGTAGTAGATTTACGGTTGAAAAATTAACCCGTCAATTTTTTGCCTGTTTGACCGCCTCCCTTACCAATCCCTCCTCTGCCAAATACGGCACCGTCACCCTCAGATCAGGGTAAGCCTCCATCGTGCGCTCCAAAGTGCTGATAGCGTGCGGGTTGCGTGCCCAGGCCCTGCGACTGATGCCGTTGTTCACGTCCCAGAAAAGCATGGATTTCAGCCTGCGCTCGGAGTCGGCAGAGCCGTCGAGTACCATGCCGAAGCCGCCGTTGATGACATCGCCCCAGCCCACGCCGCCGCCGTTGTGGAGGCTTACCCAGGTGGCGCCCCGGAACGAATCGCCGATCACGTTTTGCACGGCCATATCTGCCGTGAAGCGCGAGCCATCGTAGATATTGGCCGTTTCGCGGAAGGGCGAATCCGTACCGCTCACGTCGTGGTGGTCGCGACCCAGCACCACCGGGCCCTGCAATTCGCCACTGGCAATGGCATCGTTGAAGGCTTTTGAGATCAGCATCCTTCCTTCCGAGTCAGCGTACAAAATACGCGACATGGAGCCGACCACAGGCAGATTGACCTTCGCGTCGCGTATCCAGTTCAGGTTGTCGCGTATTTGGCCTTTGATTTCGTCGGGGGCTTCTGCGAGCATTTCCGCCAAAACCTGGGCCGCAATCAGGTCTGTTTTTTCCAAATCGGCTATTTCGCCCGAACAACATACCCAGCGGAACGGCCCAAAACCATAGTCGAAACACATAGGCCCCATGATATCTTCGACATAAGATGGATATCTGAAGAGCCCCTCGGCCTGATCTTTCCAGACCTCGGCGCCTGCTTCGATGGCTTCTTTCAAAAAAGCATTGCCATAATCCCAAAAATACATCCCGCGAGCAGCCATCGTATTGATAGCCTCCACATGGCGTCGAAGCGTGGCGCGTACTTCTTCCAAGAACTTTTCTTTGTCCTTGATTAACAACAACTTGGCCTCCTCAAACGTGTAACCCACCGGGCAATAGCCCATGTCGTGTATGTTGTGGCAGCTGGTCTGGTCAGAGCCGAGTTCAACTTTGATGTCGTCTTTTGCAAAACGCTCCCACAGGTCCACAATGTTGCCGTGATAGATAAGCGTGATGGCCCTTTTATCGCGGCGGCATTCCTCCAGCCGGGCAATGAGGGCATCGAGGCTGTTGAAGACATTTTCCTTTTTGATGTAGCCATCGGTCAGGCGCTGCTGCACCATTTCGCCATCTACTTCGGCGATGATGCCCACGCAACCCGTGATGACGGCCGCAATGGCCTGTGCGCCGCTCATGCCCCCCAATCCGGAAGTCACAAAGACTCGCCCGGCCAGCGATTCACCGAGGCCCATGCGCCGCCCTGCGTTCAGCAAGGTGATGGTAGTGCCATGTACAATGCCCTGTGGCCCGATGTACATGAACGAACCAGCGGTCATTTGGCCGTACTGGGTCACGCCGAGTGCGTTGTACTTGTTCCAGTCGTCTTTTTTGGAATAATTGGGGATCATCATGCCATTCGTCACCACCACCCGTGGCGCGTCCGGGTGACTGGGAAACAAGCCCATCGGGTGGCCGGAATACAGCACAAGGGTCTGATTTTCCGTCATTTCTGAGAGGTAGCGCATGGTGAGTAGGTACTGCGCCCAGTTTTGGAACACTGCCCCGTTGCCACCGTAGGTGATGAGTTCGTGGGGGTGTTTGGCCACCTTCGGATCGAGGTTGTTTTGGATCATCAGCATGATGGCCGCCGCTTGTGGACAGCGATGCGGATAGTCTGAAACAGGCCTTGCGTGCATGGCATAATCAGGCCGAAAACGGTGCATGTAGATTCGTCCGTACCGCTGGAGTTCGTCTGCAAACTCAGCCGCCAGTTCCCGATGCCAATCCGTGGGGAAGTAGCGCAGCGCGTTTTGCACTGCCAGCACTTTTTCATTTTCGGACAAAACACCTTCGACCACGCGGCGTGGGGCGTGGCTTACGGTGGGGTCAAGTGGGCGAGCGAGCGGGAGCTGGGGGGGGATGCCGGAGCGGATGGCGGCTTGGAAGCGGAGTAGTTCGGCCTGCATAGTTTTTAAAAAATGTAACGCTCAATAATGAATCGCAAAGTTTACCGGTACCCCATCCGGCATGTAAGCCTTTACTTTTGCACTTTTTTGAAGCGGTGCTACAATCACGATGGGCAAGCGCCCGCTTGGCGCGGCCAATACTTCCCGAATATTTTCTTCTTCCGGAAAACTCACCGTAAATAAGCAGACAATTTGACGTTCGGTGGACTGTCGGTACACGAAAGCAACGTCATTTACCCCATCAAAACCCAAGAGATTCCCTTGTTTTCGTTTTCCCATGCTGAAGTTCATCAGGTCAAAAAGCACCGTTTCGCGCTTATAAACACTGTCGGTGATGCTGTTCTCCGTAACGAGATACCCGGAGTCTTTGGACCAGTAAAACCTGGGGTAAGGTGCCAGCACCTTGAATTCATCTTCAGCGGGTAAAGTAGAGACCAAAGCCTCACTCAAATCGCGAAGCCGGAGGAGTTTTAGGTCAATTACAGCCTTATCGCCCTCTTTTCGGGCAAATTTAAAAAGCCGGTATTGTCCATCGGGAGAGTTGCCCAAAGTATTGCCAGAGGTGTCAGAAAGTATTGAATTCGATTTGCCCGAAGCACCATTGGAGTTTGGAGACTGGGAACACGCGTGCAACCAGACGAAAAGCGGAAGAAATAAGAGGAGATTTTTCATGCACTGAGAAAGTATTTATTTGTCAGCGCAAAGGTACCAAAAGCCCAAGAGTGTCATCTGGGATTTTTACAGGCACACAAATTAAACCGCAAAATGTAAAACCGGAGAACCGCAAAATTTAAAATTGAGAGGGAAATGCTACCATCTCGATTTGAGTCTTTCGTATTTTCTTATTTAGCTTTTGCAACGATCTGATTTTAAGCAGGGATCTACCCCTCTTGATTTTACATTTTGCGGTTCTCCGGTTTTACATTTTGCGGTTTAATACTGCTTTCTAAAAAATTCGAGATGAATCATGTTTCCTACTCCTGGCCTTCCGAACCAATCTCCTTGTTTTGAGCCAGCAACGCAACGCATGCCCGGCCTCGCCCACGGAAAGCGAAGCCAAACTCAAGCCAATCAGCAAGTTGTGTGTAATTTGTATCGGCTGCAAAAGCTTGGGAAAAAACTGCGGCACGGCTAAAATCTCCAGCGCGATAACAAGGACAGCCATGAGTGCAAAAGCTACGGCTGAAGCACGGGCTCGAAAAAGCCAGATGGGTTTTTGTAGCAGCAAAGTTTTGTTCAGGTAAAGCGCAGCCAAATGGTCGTATGGGTAAATCTTGATGATCTCTCGGAGAATACGCTCGGATTTTCCGTATTCTTGAAGGTAGTATAGCGAGGCTGATTTTTTAAACAACAAGCGATGGTAGAGGTCTTCTCCACCCCAATGATCCACATTTTGCATAATGACCAATTCGAGCAAATGATCGCACATCACAAGATGCTTCCCATAGTCGCCCGCCTCATAAAGCGCGTTGGTGTAGGTCAGGGTGCAATCAAGATATTCGTCAAAATCCAGTGCCCGAATGCCATCTTCGTTTTGCTCGTAATAGCGTATAAGTCCATGAAAGTCATTGACTTCGATGGACTTAAAATTGCGATAGAGCCGCAGCCGTTCGGCAGGAAGGAAATACATCGTGCGATCAAAAATTCAAGATGTGGCGCAAGTTAATGCCAAATATATGGAGTGGGCAAATTCTTGTGATAGGTCTATACTTTTCTTTACGCAAATTTCTTGCCATGGGTTGGTTGTGGTATCGAGAAAAACTTCCACATTTTCTATAATTCAAGCATTTGGGGACGCGGATGAGAGGGGGGAACACGGATTAGACACGGATTTTTCAATGTAAAGCGGGGAAAAATCCGTGTCCCATCCGTGTCATCCGTGTTCCAAAACGCCCAACACAACCTGATATTACTTTTTGTTTTAAAAAACCTCCAACAAGTTTTTAATTTGTTTTAACTTTGCTCAAAATCTTCCTGCGTGTCAAACAGTCAAAAGTCAACAATCAAAAGTCAACAGTCAACTCCCAATAGTCAACGGTTTCTCAAAGGCCGTGGCGCACAAATCAACCCTACTTCCAAGTACGAGAAAATGGTGCGGAGCCAAGAACCCCTCGACTGGGCACTCGTAGCCGATGAATGGGGCGACGGCGCACTCAAAACCCAATACCTTGAAACCCACCCAAAGACCATCCTTAACAAGGTCGAAAGCCCCGACATCCCACTAGAATGGAGCCTCAACCCCTATCAGGGTTGCGAGCACGGCTGCATTTACTGCTATGCCCGCAACACCCATCCCTATTGGGGCTATAGCGCTGGGCTGGATTTTGAACGCAAGATTTTGGTGAAACGCAATGCCGCACAACTCCTTGAAATCGAACTGAAAAAGAAAAGCTGGAAAGCAGCACCCATTATGTTTGCTGGCAATACCGACATCTACCAGCCCGCCGAGCACAAGTTCAAAATTACCCGCGAGTGCCTCGAAGTTTTTTGGAAATACCGCCACCCAGTGGGCCTCATCACCAAAAACAGCCTCATCCTGCGCGATCTCGATCTGCTCGAAAAACTCGCGTCCGAAAACCTGTGCCACGTCGTCATCAGCATTACCACTTTGCAGGAAGAACTCCGCCAATACCTGGAACCGCGTACCGCTACCGTCAACCAACGCCTCAAAACAGTAGAGACCCTCAGCCGCGCCGGCATACCCACGATGGTGATGATGGCCCCCATTATTCCCGGTTTGAACGACCATGAAATATTGCCCCTCGTGAAAAGGGTGGCAGATTGTGGCGCAATATCCGTGGGCCACACCTTGGTGCGGCTGAACGGCGATGTTGCCGCCATTTTCGAAGACTGGATCCGCAAAGCCATGCCCGACCGCGCCGACCGGGTATTAAACCGAATCCGAGACACGCATGGAGGTAGTTTGGAAGAAAAAAGATTTGGAAAGCGGATGCGCGGCGAGGGCAACATCGCTGAAATTATCCACGCCCAATTCCGGGTGGCCAAGGAAAAGTATTTGAAAGACAGGAAGTTGCCCGCCTTCAACCTTGATTTGCACGAGCGGCACAAGTCGGCGCAGCTGAGTTTGTTTTGAGAGGGGATTGGGGCATGTTTATAGGGGGGAACACGGATGACACGGATGAGACACGGATTAACCTCAAATCCGTGTCTCATCCGTGTCAT
>JANMME010000322.1:0-5029 GCA_031373015.1 Saprospiraceae bacterium | reverse complement strand
AAACTCATCGAGCGCATTGAAAACCCGCAACTTAACAAACCCACCGACCTCGCTACGAGCCTGCACCAGGTGGCCGAATCTTTCCATCGGCGCTCGTTGGTAGTCGTTTTTACCGATGTGATGGAAAACCCCGAAAAGGCGGAAGAGGTGTTTTCTGCGCTCCAACATTTGCGCCATTCCAAACATGAGGTGATCCTTTTTCACGTCACCGACAAAAGCAAGGAATTGGATTTTGAGTTCGAGAACCGTCCTTATGTATTTATTGACATGGAAAACGGGGAGGAAGTGCGGCTTCAGCCCAATCAGGTCAAGGAGTATTACACTAAACAGGTTGGGGCATTTACCGAGCATTTGCGGATGAAGTGTCTGCAGTTCAAGATTGACTTTGTGGAAGCCGATATCAACCAAGGTTTTTTGCCCATCCTTCAGACCTGGATGGTGAAGCGGGCGAGGATGCATTGAAGCGATGAATATTGGTATGGGGCTTCAAATCTTCGAACCCACAAATGCGCGGATCAACATGACCAGTATTAACTTTGCAGTAAAATTATTCGAACCTATGAGCACAGCGGTGCGCATACAAAATGAAGTTACCACATTGCCCAGCGACTTGCAAAACAAGGTGCTGGCTTATGTAGAATGGCTAAAATACCGCGACTTGGTGCAAAAGGCGGCGGAAATGGCAACTGAATTGGGTGGTATCCAAACCTTTACCGAGGAGGACTCTTACCGCTTATTTGAGCAAAGCACGAGAGGTGAAACACAGGAAGAATTAACCGAAAAAGCCGCTGTTGTTGAACGTGTCAATGCGGCTTTGAATAGGATGAGACTTGGGGATGGTGGCATTTCCAACGAGAAAATGAAAAACAGGATAAGGCAATGAAAATTCATTCACTTTATTTTTCCAATACTGAGTCTGGCTGGGAGGTGCGCGAAGTTCAATTTGATCAATTGAACCTCATCGTTGGTGTCTCCGGCTCTGGAAAGTCACAGATTTTGAATGCGCTTTGGCTTATTCGTGGTATTGCGTTGGGAAAGCGTCATTTTGGTGTAAAATGGAGGGTGGTGTTTTCAAATGAAAACACTAAGTATGAATGGTCTGGAGCATTTGGGAAACTCCGTTTTTCCTCGGCGAATAGACCAAGTGTAGTTGAATCTTCATCAAACACAGAACGCTTAGCAGTTCTTGAACTTAAAAATACCAATCAAAGCATTGAGAGAACTGACAAAGGATATGTAGTTATTAGCGACCCGGAATTTGGGCCAGATAGTAAACCAAAGCAAATTCCTCCAAATGAAGCGGGGAATGGGTTGCTTTTTCAACTTTATAGCAAAGAATATGCATTTATCAATCGAGCTTTGCAAGGATTTGAGAAAATGGTATTCCGTGATCACACACTCTCGCAGGCAGATATAAGAGCCGAGTTTTACAGAGTGCGATTGGCTCGCCCTTATCCCAAACAGTTTCGAGATATGACTATTGAAGAATTGAAAAAAAGCGGTTTTAGTACTGCTGAACGACTTTTCATCGCTTCAAAAAATGAATTCAATGAACTGAAATTAATCGAAGAACGATTCATAAACATCTTTCCAGAAGTGACGGAATGGAAGATCGTAGAAAATCCTTTATTTGGGAGAAGGGATGAGTCAGGATATATTGAATACAAGATTAAAGTTAACAACAGCCGTGACTGGATTAAACATCAGGATATTTCATCTGGTATGCTCCGAATTCTAAACTATTTTGCAGAGGTCTACTTTGCAGATGAAGAAACAGTTTTCTTGATTGATGAATTTGAAAATAGCCTCGGTCACAACTGCCTGCCCATAATGGCTGAAGACATCTTGGTACAAAGTACCAATCACCAATTTTTGATGACCAGCCACCACCCTGATATAATAAACGTATTCCCAATAGAAACTTGGATTGTAGTCAAAAGGAAAAATGGTGCTATTGAAAACTTCAAAGCTTCCGACGTTCCCTTTTTCAACCGCACCAAGCACGAACCATACTTGGCACTCATCAACCACTTTGATTCTCCCTAATCTTGACATGAACCTCTATTTTCTCGTTGAAGGGTTGGCTGAGCTGAAGGTTTATCCAATTTGGATTGAGCATTTGACAGCCTCAAAACTTACTCGTTGTGTTGCTTGCTCTGACGTTTCCGAAGATGAGTACGTTATATTCGAAGCCGGGGGGGCGGGGAAGATGAAACGCCGTAGCATTGCAGATGCGATGGGAGATATAGCGGATCATCCGGTTTTTGATTTTTTTGTGGTAGTAATTGATGCCGAAGAGAACCCCGTTTTTGATAGGGTGCTGATGGTTCAAACGGCCATGCGAAATGCTCCAGTACAACTGCCACCAAACTGCCGCACGGAAATCCTAGTGCAGCGGGTTTGCTTTGAAACTTGGCTTTGTGGGCACACCGACCATTTTCTTATTGCAAAGATTTCTACAAATAGAAACGTGCAAAAATATATTCAGGACTATGACATGGAAAACCTTGATCCAGAGGCAATGCCAGCTAACCCCAGAAACCGTGCAGAATTTAATCATTTGACTATTGGTATATATCACTTCAATTATTTGCATTTCCTGCTTCAACCTCAGTACTACAGCAAAAGGAGTGCAGATACAATTATTAACGAGGACTACCTAAATCGACTCGTCCAACGAAAAAGCGAAACGCCATCACATTTGGACACATTCGGGCAAATGTTAGCCTTCCTACAAAGACTCAATCTCGCCTAACAACGATCTCCTTAACACAAATTTCACCATGCAAGAAGTATACATCATTTCCGCCGTTCGCACCCCCATTGGCAGTTTTGGCGGAAACCTGGCGGGCGTATCCGCTACCCAACTCGGTGCCGCAGCCATCCGTGGCGCGCTGGAAAAAGCGGGCGTTGCCGCCGACCAAGTAAATGAAGTGCTGATGGGCAACGTCGTGAGCGCCAACCTGGGTCAGGCCCCAGCCCGTCAGGCTGCACGTTTTGCCGGCATCCCGGACACAGTTCCTTGTACTACCGTCAACAAAGTTTGCGCTTCTGGTATGAAATGCATTACCCTCGGGGCACAGAGCATCATGTTAGGACTCAACGACATCGTAGTGGCGGGCGGCATGGAAAATATGTCGCAAATACCCTATTACCTGCCCAATGCACGCTGGGGCTACAAATACGGCAACGGCGAACTGGTGGACGGCCTCGCCAAAGACGGCCTCACCGATGTGTACAACCAAAAAGCCATGGGGGTGTGCGCCGATGCCACAGCTGCGAAATACGCCATCAGCCGCGAAGCACAGGACGCTTTCGCCATTGACTCCTACAAACGCTCGGCAGCTGCCACGGAAGCAGGGTTTTTCAAATCTGAAATCATCCCCGTCAGCATTGCCCAGAAAAAAGGCGACCCGATTCAAATCCTTGAAGACGAGGAGTTTAAGAAGGTGATGTTCGATAAAATACCTGGTCTGCGCCCCGCTTTTACGCCCGACGGCACGGTGACGGCAGCCAACGCCAGTACCATCAACGACGGCGCGTCCGCACTTATCCTCGCCAGTGAAGCAGCCGTAAAACGCCTGGGACTGAAACCCATCGCCAAGATTCGCGGTTTTGCTGATGCGGAGCAAGAGCCGGAATGGTTTACCACCACACCCACGATTGCTGCGCCCAAAGCTCTGAAAATGGCGGGCCTGACGAAAAACGACATTGACTTTTTTGAGGTCAACGAAGCCTTTGCAGTTGTCACTATGGCTTTTGAACAAGTGATGGACATAAGCCACGATCAGACCAACGTGTTTGGCGGTGCGGTGTCACTGGGTCACCCGCTGGGGGCTTCCGGGGCGCGTATCGTGACCACGCTGAACAATGTATTGCACCAGAAAAATGGGAAATTTGGGCTGGCGGCTATATGCAATGGGGGTGGGGGGGCTACGGCGATTGTGATAGAGCGGTTATAGAAGCAGAGCGGTGGCGCAGCCGTCTTAGCCGCGCCACCGCTGATATACCTCGCGCCGCCAAGTTTTCAGCATCAGCGTGCGTTACGTTTACGAAAACTGTAGAAGTTTCGTAAACGTAATTCCCGGCAATCCTAGTTATAGGCAACCTTATTGATCCTCCCTATTAGCAACAACGAGATTAAAAGGGAAACAACGAAGTATACCAAAGAGAAATTCGAATACGTCAGCATGAGCGTAAGTATGACTATTGCCTGAAAGGCAAGCCAAATCAACTCCTGCTTTTCAAATCTATTACTAATGTTGTCATTAAAGATCATAGTGGATCTTGACAAATTGATAACACAAAGGATGGCGCAAAGGCTGAATTCCCAATTGGGCATAAAGGCCCTATAAGCCAATAAGAATATTACGCCAATGGTGCAAATACTGATTTGGAAGATGGCGTAATACCTCAGGTTATTTGTGGCAGGTGTTTTGTCATTTTGATGGGTGGTTTCAATCTCTTTCACACCCGTTGGTCTCCATTCCGGGGGCATAAATATGAACTTTAATTTATCGCTCCATCGCGGGGTCTCCTTCATGGTTTTCCACAAATAATAATAATGATGCCCTATTGCCCAGAAAGGGTTGTTATCTAAGTACGAACCTTTTATCCCATAAACAACCTTTTCCGTTTCTTCCTGGTATGTTCCGAAAAGCCTGTCCCAAATGGAGAAGGTTGAACCATAGTTCTTGTCAATGTAAAGATCATTCTTACCGTGATGAACCCGGTGCAACGAGGGTGTGATAAATATTTTTTCTATGACTCTAAGTTTTGGAACATACTCGGTGTGTACAATAAAGTCATAAATGCCTGAAAATTTTAATGTAATTACCAAAACATCAGGGGGAAAGCCGATGAGTGGCAAAGAAGCCCAAAATATTATTCTGTTTATGCCCTGGAAGGGAGAAGTGCGAAATCCGTTTGAAAAATTGAAGCGCTCGGATGAGTGATGCGTCACATGGCCTGCCCAAAGTATGTTTATTCTATGTGACCATCGGTGGTACCAATACCCTAAAAAGTCAAT
>JANMME010000268.1:0-5132 GCA_031373015.1 Saprospiraceae bacterium | reverse complement strand
AATCCGTGTCTCATCCGTGTCATCCGTGTTCCACCCTTATCAGTTCAATCTTGGAATAATAAATCATTCCTGATCTCAGCCCATAACCATTACACGGTTCAGTACACAAGGCCCGTTTCTTTTTGAGACGGGCTTTTGTGCTTGGCCCTCAAGGCGTGAATATTGTAACGTTTACCTAAAATTGTGTAACAATTTTCCTTAACAGGATGCCCACCTTTGTAGCACGACTCCTAAGGTTTAAGTAAAATAGAGCAGCGATTCTCGGTTTGTAGACATTACTAAACTAAAAGACTGCGAATTGCTGAAAATAGAGCGCATGAAGAGAATATATCGGCAGATGGAAACTGGTTTTGAAAAAATCACTTCCATAGCCACGACCATACTTGGCAATTCGATCACTTTTGCCATCGCTTTGTGTACAGTTATATTTTGGCTTACGAGCAAGCATTTTTTTGCACAAAGTTTCCATGAATGCATCAGAGATGCGATTCACGGGTTTATTTTTTTAAGCCTATTTATTATCCAAAAATCATTCAACCGATTTGTTGCATCACTGCATTTAAAAGTTAATGAACTGGTTGCATCACATGAGTCTGCAAGCAACGCTGTAATTAATGTAGAAACCAAAACAGAGCATGAGATAACCGAGCTGTCCAAAGAATATATTCAACTGGTTGAGCAGGTGAAAGAGAGCGAAGAAGAATTGCCCTAAATCATTTTTTTAAAAACACGATGTCAAACCAAACAAAATGGTCAATAGACCAGACCCACAGTGAAGTTGCCTTTAAAGTAAGACATTAAAATTCTTTCAGAAATATGAAAAAGGAGATACAAAACAATGCTGAGCCAAACGAGAAAACAATTAAAGAGGCGGGAAATATCCAAGAGGGATATCCACAATATCCTCCTAGTGAAGACATTTACAACCAATTCAAAGAAGAATCTGACGTAGATCCAGAGGATGTTTCGAAATTGAAAGTATCCAATGAGAATACTCATTTTGGAGCAAATAATGAAAAAGATTTTGAAGACGATGTATCTGGCAACGATTTGGACGTACCAGGTTCAGATTTAGACGATGCACAAGAAGAGATTGGAAGTGAGGACGAAGAGAACAACTATTATAGTATAGGAGGAGATGCGCAAAACGATTTAGAAAAAGATAATTCATCACTTTAAATCAATGATAATATGTCCGCTTATCAAAACGCAATAATGGACACCGACATAATTTTCTTGATACAGAAAAATGATTCTTTAGGGTGGGAATATTTGCACGACAAATTTGCATTAACCATGTATATCGCAATACTATGGGTTATCAGTGATGAAAGGCGGGCACATGAAATATTAAACATGATTTTTTCTCAATTTAAGACTAATATACATTTACTGGAAACTCAAAGATCATTGTCCGAAAGCCTTTTATATCATACCTGTATTACATCGCTAAAAGTTTTGAGGATTAATGAACTAGAAGAAAAAAAATCACTGGCAAAGCCTTGTGATCAAGGTACTCACTTCAATCATCAACAACAATAAAATGCAACCAATAAAACGCTTGGGTATTTGGATGGACCATGCCAGTGCCCATGTAATGGAGTTCTCCGCCAATCAGTCTGAAACAAAAACCATTGACTCAAAATTTACGCATCAGGAAAAGGAGAATAGCCTGAGAAAGGGTGAAAGACTGATGCACAATAAGGAGCAACACCAGCAAGGGGAATATTACAAAGAACTAGCTGAAGTGATCAAAGAGTATGATGAGGTCATCTTATTCGGGCCTACTGATGCAAAAGTTGAATTGTTTAATCTATTATCATCGGATCAACATTTTGCAAAAATCAAGATTGAGGTCAAAAACGCAGATAAAATGACAGAGGGCCAAGAACACGCTTTTGTTAGAGACCATTTTCAGCCAACTCTTAAGAACGTCTTTTGATGTGTGAATTATGTAATTCTTTTTAGTAATTGTGTAATTTTTTACATTGAAAGGTCGAATACCTTTGTAATCATCAATTAAAATATTTGTTATGCCACTTTTTAGTGTTCTGTTAGTACTGATTGTTGTCGGAGTATTACTCTGGCTTGTTAACAACTACATACCAATGGATGGTAAGATCAAAAACCTCCTCAATATTGTAGTTATCATCATTGTTGTCCTATGGCTCCTGCGAGCATTTGGCGTTTTGGATTCTCTGTCAAGTGTCCGTATTTAAAGGGCATTCATTTCAATGGTGCAAATTGATCGCTCACAATGAGTATCGATCAATTTGCACCTTGAATCATCTAAATCAAATTTTAAAATAAATATCATGAGTACTGGAAAAGCATTATTGGGCCTATTGGCTGGCGTTGCTGTTGGAGCTACCTTAGGGGTATTATTGGCACCTGACAAAGGTTCCTCTACAAGGAATAAAATTTCCAAAAAAGGAAAAGATTATGTAGGGGATCTTGAAAGCAAATTCAACGACTTCGTTGACACTATAACGAAGAAGTATGAAACCATTCGGAAAGAAACGTCTCGGATGGTTGAAAATGGCAAAGGACGGGTGGATCATACGGTTACAGAAGTGTCCAATATAGTGAAATAGGCAATTCAATCAGCAAATTTTATTGGCAATTGACAAAATGCAATGCGCACAAGACAGCCGTCTGACCGCTATTGCATTTTGTTTTAAATAAAAACAAACATGGAATCACCAGCACATTCGCTCGAAAATTTATTTGATCGAATCGAAGACTACGGCAAAACAACCATTGAGATTTCAAAACTAAAATTGATAGCGGCGAGTATCAAGGTAACGACCAAGATAATTTCAAAATTAAGTGTCGTAGTGATGATATCGCTTTCAATACTCATTTTTAGTTTAGGCCTTGCGCTCTATCTGGGGGACTTGTTAGGTAAATCTTATTACGGATTTTTTATCATTGCAGTAGCTTACCTTATTGGAGGGAGCGTATTGCATATTTTTCTAAACAAATGGCTTAGGAAACCTATTGGCGACTTAATCATTACAGAAGTGCTTAATTAAGAACATCATGCAATATATAAACTCAGAATCCGAACTTAAACATTCAATTCTTGTGCTGGAAAATAGGCAGGCTGATGAAGGCAGACACCTCAAAGAGCAGTTTCATCTTACTTTTGAAGCGTTAAGGCCGGTCAACCTCATCAAGAATTCGCTCAAGAATATGTTCGAACCATCAGAGGCAAAAGGAAATATTGTAAATTCATCCATTGGGTTGACCGCTGGCCTTTTCACTAAGGTATTATATGAACGTGGCACTCAAAACCCAATTAAAAGAATAATAGGCAATGCGTTACTCGTTGGCGTCACCAATGTAATAGGAAAGAATATAGAAACTATTAAATCCGTGGGAGAGATTGTTTTTAAAATGATACGAAGAGAGACTCCAACCCGGGAGATCGAAATTAGCAACGTTGACAACACTGTTAATGACTAAATGGGTACGTTCCTAAAATTTCCTTTCTATGCAAAAGCAGCCCTCCTTTTGGTTGGAATGTATGTGTTTGTCTGTATTTTATCCGAGGCACAGGATATTATCCTTCCACTGATATATTCGGCCATCATTGCAGTTTCAATCAGCCCTGTGGTGAATTTTCTGGTTAGAAAAAAAGTGAACCGTACACTTTCTATTGCAGCGGTTTTGGTCGTTACCTTGCTTATGATAATTGGGATCATTGCCTTGCTTTCATCTCAAGCCAGCCGTTTAAGCGAGTCCTGGCCAGAATTGGAAAGCAAGTTTCGGGCAATGTTTCGCCAGACGGTGTATTGGGCTGCTGATTTTTTCAATTTCAAAGTAAGCAAAATAGACAGCTGGATTACCAATGCAAAAGCGCAGGTGTTCAGTAATAGCAGCGCGGCAATCGGTGAGACAATTACCACGGTGGGAGGAGTGTTGGCAACGGCCTTCCTAACCCCTGTTTATACATTCATGCTCCTATTTTATCAACCTCACCTGGTAGAGTTTACTCACAAAGTTTTTGGTGGAGACAATGAAAACAACGTGAATGAAATATTGCAGGAAACAAAGACAATCATTCAAAGTTATCTTGTGGGGCTTTTTATCGAGTTTGCCATCATTGCCGTGCTGAATTCTCTGGGACTTCTGATACTTGGTATTCAATACGCCATCCTGCTCGGCATTCTTGGGGCATTCCTCAATGTAATCCCCTACATTGGAGGTGTGGTTGGGGTGGTATTGTTCATGATGATTGCATTGGTTACAAAATCACCTGAATATGTGCTCTATGTTGTTGCACTCTATTCGGTTATCCAACTCATTGACAATAACTATATCGTGCCCAAGATAATCGGATCAAAAGTGAAGCTCAATGCACTTATGTCAATTATTGCGGTGATTACAGGTGCCGCCTTGTGGGGCATTCCGGGAATGTTTCTTTCCATTCCGCTCCTTGCGGTTGTAAAACTTATTTTAGACCGTATCGAACCCTTAAAGCCCTGGGGCTTTCTGCTGGGGGATACCATGCCTCCGATCATTAAACTAAAACCTATTTTTAAGAAAGCAATTGATAAACATAAACAAATTTAAAAATGAACACTCTTGCAATTCATAAACCTGAAAAAAATCAGGAAGCAATAAGTCCTTACTCAATATGGAAACAAAATTGACAAATTTGAAATGACCCTGCTGTCATCAATCGTTTCATACGCCAGGTCATGCAGGGTCGAACTTCAAATGATCGAAAGATATACGACAGAGGAAATGAATGTTATTACTCAAATCGTCCTCAGCAAAATCCCTAAAGATTTTGACGTAGAAGAAGCAGGGGAAAATGAAAAAGATTATTTAAACGCATTAAAGGACTTTAAAAAAGAATTTAGTGAGGAAAAAAATCTGTGGGACACATTTTTGGACATTTTGGCAGGAGGCGTCCACCAGTCGCCCTCCGAGCATGTTATGATGGAGCGATGGATCGAAGGAGAAAAGCGCGATTTGTAAAATTAAACTCAAAACTTGGCGGCGCGTTGATTTGCCTGTTTCAGTCTACGAATGTGTGAATTGTGTAACTTGTTTAAATAATTATGTAACCACTGATCGCTAAATAAAGTACACCTTTGTTGGTTTCAATTTTTATAAAAAAA
>JANMME010000271.1:0-5110 GCA_031373015.1 Saprospiraceae bacterium | reverse complement strand
GGGAATACCCATTGGTAGAAGAGCTGGAACGGAGTCGTTAGCAGCACGAAGACCATAAAAGCCTCGATTTGGGTTGTAACAGGAAGAGTGCTCCAATCTTTTGACATTCAACCCTTTGAAAGCTCTTTTTCCACAAATTTCGACCTTTCTGAACAGGCTGACGGCATCTATTTCCTCCAAGTAACGGATGGGAGCAGTTATGAATACTTAAGGCTTGTAAAAATGAGATGAGGAACGGGGAAAGCGGTGAAGATTTGACAACTTTCAATTGTTTGGCTCCCGCCTTGATTTCTTTGGCCGACCAGATGTTCCAGCCCTGCCGGTCTTTGACAAGGTTTATTTGCCGCAGCAATTTGTCGCGCACGTCGCGGTCTTGGTTGGCAAAGGCGATGAAGATGTTCATGGAAGGCTTAGCGGTTTTTCATTTGGGGGCTAATGTACTGTGCCGGCGACTTTAGTCGCAGGAATTTTGGGCGAAAGTATAAAAATTGGCTCTCTAAGCATCCTGCGGCTAAAGCCGCCGGTACAATAAGAAAGCCGTTAGGGCAGACGCTCATTCCGTTTCAAACACCTCCGACAATGGGATTGAAATATCCAGCACGGTATCCTGCAAAGTTTCGTACGCACGGAAAATCTGGTACTCGTCGGCGGCAGAGAAAACATAGATGTTGCCCAGCGGGAGCAGCACAATCCAGCAAGATTGCACCCCATGCGCAAAGTAGTTACGGGCTTTGTCGGTCAATTCGTTGAGCGACTGTGTGGGAGAGATGATTTCTACTGTGCAGAGGGGCGGCTCGGTCATGGCCACCACATCGTTTCGCAGGTCGAGCGGGCGATGTGCGTATATCGAAAGGTCTGGCACAGAAGGCCATCCTGAGAGAGAGAGGCTGAGCTCAGAGGCAACGGCATATTTTCCTTTGTAACGGGTAGCAATAGCCACAATTAGATTGGCCTGAACGATTCCATGATTGAGTGAAGGCATTGGTTTTCCGCGTTCGGTGACATAATCAACACTTTCGAGAGCAGTATCTTCGGCGACGCTATGAATTTCGTGCAGTGCCATGTTTGAAGTATTTTGCTGTAAAAGTAAGCATCAAACGTGATTTTGTTGATAAAAAGTGGGCTAGCGTCCTATAAAACTAGGCTGCTGAATAAGCATCCTGCGGCTAAAGCCGCCGGTACAATAAAAAAAGCGGCCCGGTGTCCCACACACCGAGGCCGCTGAACTTAGCAGAAATATTCTTTTTGTAGGGTTTAGGGGAGAGGGTTTAGGGTTTAGTGTGCTAAACCCTAAACTATCAACCCTAAACCCTAATCCACATTGTCGTGCAAATACGAGTTGCCACCCACTTTGATCTCACCTTCTTCTTCGAGCGAGATCGTCCAGTTGGACATTTCAGGCTTTTCTGAATCCGGCACATCGTCGAGGTTAATGCTCCGGCGGAGGTAGGCGGGCTGGCTTTCCAGGTCAATGATCGTCTGCGGAGAAGAAAGTTTCACCACATTGATGGGCCGGGCCAATGCTTCCTGACGGCGGCGCTGTGCCTCTTCGATCCGGCGGCGGCGCTCTTCAGGCGAGATTTCCTCTTCCTCCTCTCGGAGGTAGGGGTCGTTGCTCACCGGCGTGGTGCGGCGGATCTTGTCAACCGTTTCCCGGATGTTGTCGAACTCGAATTCGAGTACACTCGCTGCCTTCTCATCCACCGGGGTGTATGGCTCATCAGACGTAATCGTAAAGAGAGAAGGCTGGTGCTTTTTTCCAGGTCCCTCCTCGTCGAGATGCACTACCTGACGATCGTTGGGCTGAGCTGATTTTTGGCCTGTTTGGAGAGGATTGCGGCGTTCGTGCGCCTCGAAACCGGTAGCAATGATCGTTACCGCGAGTTTGTCGCCCAAGCGCTCATCGAAACAGTTGCCCCAAATCAGGTTGGCGTTTTCGCCAGCCTTTTCTTGTACGAACTGTGTGATTTCAAAAATTTCATCCATCGTGGCCTCTTTTGCACCCGAGGTGATGTTGACCAGGATGTTTTTCGCGCCGAAGATGTCGTTGTCTTCGAGCAGCGGCGAGCGCAGCGCCTCGTCGGCAGCGCGGAAAGCGCGGTTTTCCCCTTCGATGCAGGCAGTGCCCATGATGGCAACCCCAGAGCCGCGCATGGTGGTGTTCACGTCCTCAAAGTCCACGTTGACGTAGCCGGGCACGGTGATGATCTCGGCAATGCCTTTGGCAGCGGTGCAGAGGATATTGTCTGCCTCGCTAAACGCGGCAGAAATGGTCAGGTTGCCGTAGATGTCGCGCAACTTGTCATTGCTGATGATCACGAGGCAATCCACGTTTTTGCGCAAATCTTCCAGGCCTTCCATGCCGTTGCCGACGCGGATTTTGCCCTCAAAAGTGAACGGAAGCGTGCAGATTCCGACGGTCAAAATACCCAATTCCTGCGCCGCTTTGGCAATGATGGGGGCTGCTCCAGTACCTGTGCCGCCGCCCATGCCAGCCGTGATAAACACCATTTTGGTGCCTTCCTCCAAGAATCGCTTGATTTCTTCAAGGCTCTCGATGCAGGCTTGTTTGCCCACAGAGGGCTTGCTGCCTGCACCGCGCCCTTCGGTGAGGATTTGACCCAGCGAGATTTTGGTGGGTACTGGACTGTGGTTCATGGCTTGTGCGTCGGTGTTGCAGATGGCGTAATCCACGCCGACGATGCCTTGTTTGTACATGTGGGTCACGGCATTGCTACCGCCACCACCTACGCCGATGATTTTGATGATACTAGGCTCATCTTTTGGCAAATCAAAAAGCATGATATTTTTCTGTTTAGAGTTATCGAATTTGATGGAACACCGATTTTACTGATACCGCTGATACCACCGAACATTTTTGAACACCGATTTTACTGATACCGCTGATACCACCGATAAAATTCTGCGGGGTCGTAGACCCTCGCAGGGCAAATTTCGGTGGTCTCGGTGTACTCGGATTTTTCGGTATTCTAATCCTCACTTTTTTTCAAAGTCCATATCAGGTTCTGCTTCGAACCATTCCTTGGTCTTTTTGAAAACATTGTCGAACCAGCTCGGGCCTTTTTCTTCCGAAACATTGGAAGGCTCGTGGTTTTCGTCCGAAACAGTCGCATTGGGTTCCTCCTCGGTGACTTTCGATGGGTCAATGTCCTGCAGGCCGCGCAACAACAAACCAATGGCCGTGCTGAAAATCGGACTGCTGACCGACTCATGATAACCATGCGCCAGGTGCTCAACCGGGACTCCGATGCGGCAAGACATGCCCGTGTGGAGTTCGGTCAGTTTGTCGGTATTCGCCAGGAGCGCACCACCACCGGTGAGCACGACACCACCGATGAGTTTGCGCTCATAGCCGCTGCGGCGAATTTCCCACAGCACATAGTCGAGCACTTCTTCCATCCGGGCCTGGATGATGCGGGCGAGGTTTTTCTCGCTGATTTCCTTGTGATCCCGGCCCTTCAGGCCGGGGATCGTTATGATACGGTTGTCGAACACCTCGTTGGTGAGGGCGGAGCCGAATTTGACTTTGAGTTTTTCCGCTTGCGGCTGCATCACCGTGCAGCCTTCTTTGATGTCGGCTGTGATGACGTTGCCGCCGAAAGGAATGACCGCGGTGTGGCGGATGATGCCTTCGTGGAAAACAGTGATGTCAGTGGTGCCGCCGCCGATGTCCACGAGTGCCACACCTGCCTGCTTCTCCTCATCGCTGAGGGTCGCGTCGGCGCTGGCGATGGGCTCGAGGGTGAGGTCGGCGATTTTAAGGCCGGCCTTTTCGATGCAGCGGGAAATGTTGTTGACGGCAGTGATCTGCCCCGTGATGATGTGGAAATTTGCCTCCAGGCGCACGCCACACATCCCGACGGGGTCGGTGATGCCCTGCTCTGAGTCCACGGTGAACTCTTGCGGGAAGACGTGGATGATCTTGTCGCCGGGCGGCAGCACGAGCTTGAACATGTCGTTCACGAGGCGGTCAATGTCGCGGTTGGCGATTTCGGTATGATCGCTCTCGCGGGTCAGGATGCCACGATGTTGCAGGCTTTTGATGTGCTGTCCGGCAATGCCGACGTGTACGGTGCGGAACTTCATGCGGGCATTGCGCTCGCAGATTTCCACGGCTTCGCGGATGGCGCCAACGGTTTTTTCGATGTTGGAGACCACGCCGCGCAGTACGCCCGCGCTTTCGACTTTGCCGATTCCGACGATTTCGAGTTTGCCGTGCGTATTTTTACGCCCGGCGAGGCAGCAAACTTTTGTCGTGCCTATGTCCAAGGCTACGATCACATCGTGGGGTTGTGGGATAAACTCCGTCATAATGTGTTGAATTTAAGTGAATTGAGTTTCGGTGTTATTTTTGTTCGCAATACCCACTCGGCGGTCGAAACTCTTTCCCGCGTCAAAGGTATTTGTATTTTAAATATTTTGTGTCAAATTTTTTGTTTTAAAATCCGCGTTTGTAAATCCGTATCATCCGCGTTATAACTAGCCCGCAGATGACACGGATTTACAAACGCGGATTTTATCGTTTACAAACCACTTGTCCACTATATTTGAGGTTAATTGTTTCATACTTCCTCCAGCCCTCATACGGCATGCCTTGCAAGTAAAAAATCTTCAATCGATTCAGTTTGTCTTCCAGTTTTTTTGCCGAACCAAGTACTATTTTCTGGTCTCCAATGAGCGGGACGAGGATAAATTCGCCTGCATTGTTGATGTGAATCTGCTGGATGAACGACTTCAAAAACTCGTCGGCCAAGAGGGTTTTTGTCAGGTTAAACAAGTCTTTCAAACTGCTTTTTCGCTTGCCGAGGAATTCTGGGGTGTAAGCCGACACATTGCCCGTTGCCACAATTACCCTCGCTGCAAAATTTTTGGACGGGGGCATCTTTTTGCCCGCCGCATCGAGATAGTAGTTGTTTCCATTGTTATCCAGTACCCGCACCAAAGGTTCGCGTTGATCAATATTGATGTGGAGCTGGTTATTTTGGTCAATGTACACATCGGCGTTCTTTACAAATGGGTCGCTTTCCAACACTCGTTCCATGCGCTCTACTTCCAGATTGGCCAGTTCAGAATTCTCCAAATCCGCTCC
>JANMME010000269.1:0-9845 GCA_031373015.1 Saprospiraceae bacterium | reverse complement strand
GTATTCAGCCACCGACACCGAATTGTTGGTCTTGTATGCCGCTTGTAAGGCTACTAATTGCGCATCAAAACGCGAGTTTTCTGTCACGGCACCCTCTTCCCATTTCTTTGCATATTCGAATGCCTGACCGTAGTCCTTCGTAGTGTTCAACGCAATGAGCGAAGCCTTTTCAGCGGCTATAGGGTAATATTTGCTGTAGACTTTGCCAACCACCGTGGCGTAGTCCTTTTGCGCTTTCTCAAATTGTTTGAGTGCAGCGTAACTGTCCCCGCGCAAATAGTTGGCTGCCAGTCCATTGCTTCCTGTGGGATATTTGGCGAGGTAGTTGGTGAACAATTCGATGGCCTTTTCGTAGCGCCCCTGATTGTACTGGTATTCTGCAGATTCATACGCTGTAGCTTCGCCGCTGGAAGCTTGACCAGGCTTCATGCCGCCACAATTGGGCACCGTTTCTACGAATCGGTTGTAGCCTTCAGGGTCGCCAAGGTCTTTTATATAAATCTCGCGGAGTGCGTCCAGCGCTTCCCTGCACTCTTCGGGCTCGGGGTTTCCAGCGAACACCTGCTTGTAGTAGTCAATGGCCACCCTGCTGCTGCCCTGGTTTACTGAAATAAGGCCCAGTTTGAGCAGCGATGCATTGATGAGGGTGCTTTTTCCACGGAAGTCGGACACAATGCGGCGGAACGGCGTAATGGCTCTGTCGTACCGTTCCATTTGAAAATAAGTATCGCCCAATTGGAAAAGTGCCTCGTCGGTGAAACGGCTGTTAGGGTAATCTTCCACCAGATTCTCCAGTGCCAGCACCTTGTCTTGGTTATTGCCTTGCAGGCCTTTGATGACGGCTTTCTGGAAAAGTGCGTATTCAAAGCCCTCGTATTTCTTCTTCACCGCCTCGTCGTACATCGCCACGGCCTCGGAGTATTGGTTGCTCTTGAAGTAGCAATCCCCTGCGCGGAGCACAGCATCGCCCAGCACAGCCGCACGGGTTTGCTCGTTCTTCGTGCTGCTCCTTTTGAACCCGTCCACGGCTGCGCGGAAATTGACGTTGGCAGCCTTGTAATCTTTGAGTTTCAAATTGTTGTAGCCCTGAACGTAGTTGCACATATTCAGGTTGCTTTCCTCCGGGAGTTCAGAAGCATAAGGTTTGGCCCCATTGAAAAATGCGCTCATGTGCTGCTTGCTGACGGCGTATTCACCTGCATCGTGCGAGATGCTGCCAAGCCAGAAGGAGCACAACAGAGCCGTCTTTTTGTTGATAGGATATTCCAGCGACTTGTTGAAATAGCGGCGCGCCTCATCTTTTTGATTGTTCTGGTACAATTGCAGGCCACGAAGGTAAGTCACTTGTTGGTAGGTCTCGTTCAGGCGCGGGGTACGTTTTTTCACCCCCTCGAGGGTAGATACCGCACGGTCGTAATCGCGGGTGTTCAAAAATACCTCGCTCATCAGGGCCTGTGCGTCGTCGTAATACTTTGATTGCGGGCTGATGCGCTGCAAGGCTTCAATGGCATCGCGGTCGTATTTGAGTTCGTAACTCAGTTTGGCGTAGTTGATGAGCGCATCCTCTTTCACAGACTTGTCAAAATTCATGCTGGCAGCTTGGCCAAAAGCGTTGCGGGCGTTGAACTTGCTGTTCTTTTCCCGCACGCGGAGGTAGCAGTCGCCGAGGTGGTAGAGGCCATTTTGGCCGAGCAGGCTGTCTTGTTTCGAAAGCTCTTCGAAATTCTGAATGGCGGGCTTGTAGAGGCCGTTTTGGTACTGCGTGTAGCCCAGCTGGTAATAGTCGGCAGGGCGTAACGGGGCACCGTTTTTCGCGCCAAACTCCAGAAAAGGCAAGGCACTTTTGTAGTCGCCCAATTCATAATGGGCTTGTCCGACGAGCTGGTTGATCTCTGCACGGTTTTTCACGTTCGGGTCTTTGGCCCGAGGAGTTCCATAAGAAATCACCTTTTCGTAGTTTTTCTGTGCAGCATAAATCTGCGTCAGGTAGTACGGAACGTTGGCCTTGTACTTGTCTGAAGATTCACAACGGGCGAAGGATTTGGCGGCCTCTTCGTATTTGCCTTCAAAGAAACAACAGCAACCGTAGTAGTAATTGGCTGCCTCGTACCATTGTCCTCGGGCGTTGTCCTTGAGCGGCATAAAGGCCGTTTTGGCAAGCCCAAATTTTTTGGTAACAAAGTAGGCATAGCCCTGTTTGAAGCGAATTTCATCGCGTGCAGGGCCTGAGCCAGAAGGCGCCAAGTCGTAGTAGGTCAGCGCTTTATCGTACTCCTTTTGGTTAAAGTAGTAGTCGCCGATTTCGAGGGCGGCTTGGCTGGCCAAAGGTGAAGGTGAGTTTTCGCGCAGGAAATCGAGCACGAGTTTTTCAGCTTCTGGCTGTTCGAGGCGCACGGCACATTTGGCGTGGTAGAGCTCTGCGTCGGTCTTGATGGCCTTCCATTCCGGCTCATTGGCTGGGCGGAGCAGGTCCATGGCAGTACGGAACTCTTTTTGGGCAAGGCCGTAAACGCTTTGGTTGAAAAAGTCAACGCCGCGTTTGTAGGCGAGGTTGGCCTCGTTGTACACCGCCGTTTCTTGCGCGGAAAGCGCAAAAGCGGAGAGCAGAAAGAGGAGAGCAGGAATGCTTTTCCGAAGGAACATAATGGAAGGAGTGTGGTTTTGGATTTGTTTTATGATTTCCCCAAACGCTTAGCCTCAAGGTTGCTCGTTCGGCAGGGGATTTTTTTGGGAAATTTTAACAGGGCGAAAGGTCGGCAAGTAAAGGCTTTTAAAGCGTCAGTTGGATGCCAAAACGTTGAAATACGCGGCGAAAATATAGATAGTTGTAAAATCGCCCGAAAAAGTGGGGCAAGTTCGGAAAGACAAGCGCATTTGGCGCATTTTTAGGCAAAAACCTTGGAGGAAATTCTTTGTTTCCTTTCGTTTTTATAAATCAACTTCCCGAAAGTTTAGAACTTTGGGGAAGTTTGCCGCCAAAATGGCCACCCTCGCCCTCCTTCGCCCCTGCCCGCCCCCGCCTGCCAAGCTTTGGCGGGCAGGAAGACTCGGCAGGTAAAAAGGCTACGGCGGGTAAAACGTCCAACATCTAATGTCCACCCGCCTTCGCCTCTTCCTTCGTCAAGACTTCGGCAGATAAAAAGGCTACGGCGGGTAAAACGTCCATCAAATATGAAAGTCGAGCAAATCTATACTGGCTGCCTGGCGCAAGGTGCCTACTATATTGAATCTGAGGGAGAAGCCGTTGTTATTGACCCGCTTCGCGAAGTGGAGCCATATCTAAAAAAGGCCGAAAAAGCTGGTGCGAAGATCAAATACGTGCTTGAAACGCATTTTCACGCCGATTTTGTGAGTGGCCATGTGGACCTTGCCAAAAAAACGGGTGCCACCATCGTGTACGGCCCTAAAGCAAACCCTGATTTTGAGGCACATATCGCTAGCGATGGCGAAATTTTGAAAGTCGGAAAGATCAGCATCAAAGTGCTGCACACGCCCGGCCATACCATGGAAAGTACCTGTTACCTGCTCCGCGACGAATCGGGCAAAGACGTGGCCCTGTTCAGTGGCGACACGCTGTTCATCGGGGATGTGGGTCGCCCGGACCTTGCGCAAAAAGCCGCACACCTGACTCAGGAGCAACTCGCAGAAACGCTTTACGACTCGCTGCGCACGAAAATTATGCCCTTGTCGGACGAGATTGTGATCTATCCAGCACACGGTGCGGGCTCCGCCTGTGGCAAGAACATGAGCAAAGAAACCAGCGACTCGCTCGGCCACCAAAAAATGGTGAACTACGCGCTTCGTGCCGATATGTCGAAAGATGAATTCGTGAAGGAAGTGACCGATGGCCTGTTGCCGCCACCTGCCTATTTCCCGCTCAATGTGGCCATGAACAAACAGGGCTACGACCCTATTGATGAGGTGATGGAACGCGGTGCCCGTCCGCTCAGTCCCCGCGCCTTCGAGGCCGCGGCCAACGAAACGGACGCGCTCTTGCTCGATACCCGCGCACCCCAAACCTTTGCCAAAGGCTTCATCCCCAACAGCATCAACATCGGCATTGACGGCAACTTTGCCCCATGGGTAGGCGCCATGATCCCCGATTTGAAGCAAGAAATCCTGCTCGTCACCGACCCTGGCCGCGAGGAAGAAACCGTTATGCGCCTCGCACGCGTGGGCTACGACCATTGCCTCGGTCACCTCGAAGGTGGCTTTGAAGCCTGGAAAAACGGAGGCCGCGAAGTAGACAGCATCGAATCCATTGATGTAGAACATTTTGCAGAGCGTATGGCCAAGGGAGCAGCTGAAAACATCCTCGACGTGCGCAAACCGGGCGAGTACGAAGCCGAGCACCTGACTCAGGCTGAAACCGCCCCGCTGGACTTTCTCAACGATAGTATGTTGTTGATTGACAAGCACAAAACCTACCACATCCACTGTGCCGGGGGCTACCGTTCCATGATTTTTATCTCCGCTTTAAGGGCTCGAGGCTACGACAATTTGATTGACGTGGCAGGCGGTTTTGCGGCGATGAAAAAGAGCGAGAAGTTTGAGACGACGGCGTTTGTGTGTGCGGGGAAGTGATGCCAAGTGAAAAATTTGCATTCACTCATTCAAAATCAAAGCCTTCAAGTGCCGCAATGCGAATGCGAGGCGTTGCAGATCGTCCTTATCGGAAGCAAAAAACTGGCGGCTGGTGCAGTATTGTTTGTCAATCAGTGTTGCCAAACGCCAAACAGAGCCGATCAAAAAACCACCATAAACCGGCTTGCCATTGTTGTTGGCCTTTTGTGCTGCCAGCATTGCTGCCAGCATCTGCGCTTCAGGGTCGCGCTTTTCGCCTTTCGCCTTTTTAAATTCTTGCAGAAAAAAGTAGGGATGCACGGGCGTTTTAAAAATGGAAGAAGCAGCCACCATGCAATCGCACACAACAGAAAGTTTGTAATCGCCAATTTCTGCCGATAGGCTGCGCTCGTAGAAAACACGGATTTTGTAGCCCTCGTCAATATCGGCAATCTGAAAAAGGGGAGCTATCAAACGAATTTTGATCTCTTCTTCATTCAGATAATCGCTTGATGCCGTCATTTCGACATAGACCTTCTCCAAAAGGTGTAGCTCTTCCTCATTGAGCGGATAGGTTTGGCTGAGCCAATTTTCCAAGTGGGTGCATTTGCCGCTGCGTTCCAGTTTGAAAACTTCTGCAATGACCGTCAAATCAAAGGGGAGCTTTTTCAAAGTACTCATGGTCCGTTCTAATTTTGTGGCAAAAATACGCCAAAATGGACTGAATAGCAAACAGTAGCCCCTGAGCCGCAGGAGTGTCTCAAAAACTACCCGATGGCTATTTCCAATATTTATTATAGTATTCACAAAATTAGCGCGAATATTGCAGGTAAACCCGCAATATTCGCGCTAATTTTGCCGGAATAAAATTATTGTACCATGATTCACCGCCACTATGAACGCGTGATTTCCGAACAGATGCAACTCGACAACCGGGTCATCGTGCTGTATGGACCACGTCAGGTCGGGAAAACTACCTTAGTGCGCCTACTGCTCGAAAACTATCCCGGAAAGGTGTTGACCATCAACGCCGACGATGCAGACTACGAGCAAGTGCTGTTGAGCCGCTCAATGCAACAACTGAGGCAATTGGTAAGCGGTTACGATTTGCTTTTTCTCGACGAAGCGCAGCGAGTGCCAAATATTGGCATCAACCTTAAATTGCTGTACGATCATCTACCGTCTCTAAAAATCATCGCTACAGGTTCTTCTTCTTTTGAATTGGCAAACAAGATTCAAGAACCGCTTACTGGCAGGGCTTGGACATTCCAACTGATGCCCATAGGGCTGTGCGAACTGGCCGAAGCCATGAATCCGTTTGAAATGAACCTACAATTGGAAGACTGGCTGGTATTTGGCGCATATCCTGCCCTCTTTGCCATTGAAAACAGGCCATTGAAAGTTAACTATTTGCAGGAAATTGTGAGGGCGTATCTCTTCAAAGACGTATTGACAATTGGGAATGTCAAATACCCACCAAAAATGCGCGATCTGGCGCGGCTATTGGCATTCCAGATTGGTTCGGAAGTATCGGTCAACGAATTGGCGAACCGGCTTCAGATATCACGAGAGACCGTTATGTCTTACATTGATTTACTGGAGAAAGCCTTTATCGTGTTTCGCCTGTCGGGGTACAGCCGCAACCTGCGCAAGGAAATCGTTCGGCACGACAAAATCTATTTCTACGACCTCGGCATTCGCAATGCGGTCATTGAAAATTTCAGCCCCATTGCCAATCGCGACGACGGCGGGAAACTTTGGGAAAATTTTCTGATTGTGGAGCGCATGAAGACCCAGACCTATCGCCGCGAAGGTGCCAACCGCTATTTTTGGCGCACTTATACGGGCGCAGAGATTGATTATGTGGAAGAGAGCGGGGGGCAATTGCAAGGGTTCGAGTTCAAGTTTAATCAGAAAATTGTCCGGCCGCCTCAATCTTGGCTGGAAAACTACCCGGAAGCGGGTTTTCAGACCGTCAACCGAGATAATTATCTGGACTTTGTGCTGGCTTATGAGGGGTGAGAATGTTGGATTTGTTGACGGCTATTCCTCCACCCTGTTCCCTTTCTTGTCAATATAGAAATAGTTTACTTGGTCTTTGCTGACATAAGCTTTTCCACCTGAAAAAGGTTCTGCATCACGATAGCAGCAGAGGATAACGCCAGTTCTCACATTGCGGAAAGCCATATCACTGCCCACTTTTCCTAGTTCCATATCGTCAACGATTTTCATTTTGCTGAAACTGCGAAACTTGTTGTCGGGTGTGGCCATCGTCGAAGGGGCAGGCTCTGGTGGCTTCTGATTTGTCACGGGCAGCTTGTTGGGCTTGATAACGGGTTGGGTTGAGAGTGGCTTTTTGACAACTTGTTATTCCTTGCTTTCCGGCTCCTTAACTTGCTTTTCGGCTTGCTTCGGCAGAGAGGCATTTCCGCCCCTTGCCGCGTACTCCCACTCGGCTTCGGACGGGAGGCGGTAGGTCTGTCCTGTACTTTGGCTAAGCCACTCGCAGTAGGCTTTTGCACACTCCCAACCGATCGTCCCGGCGGGGTAGTTTTCATAGCCACCTATCGGGATGAAACGCCTACCTGACTGATTGCTGCCTCTGTCTGTTATGTACCCCGGGAAGCATATTCGGCCGCCATATTTGTGATCGTTTAAGTTGAATATGACATTGCCCTGATAAGCTACTTCTTTGCCAGTAGGGGTAAGGCTGATGGAGCCTGCTATGTCGTTTAGAAAAAAACAAAGTTGGGCATTTGTCCACCGAGTTTGGGACGCCATCTTCGTCGTAGTCGGGGCAGCCATTGGCGGAAAGTGAACCGTAGTCATCGGGACACGCATCGCTGGCATCGAGGGTGCCGTCGAGGTCGCGGTCGGTTCCCGCCCGTACGCCAAGGTTGGGTGGTTGTACTGGCCGTTCGCTGGGTTTTGTATCTGCGGTTTTTTTTCTGTCAGCGGTGGTGGATTGCCTGGGAAGAAATAAAAATCCGAAGTCAAATTCCCCGTTTCATCCGGACGTTGTTTGCCTTCGCTTTTGTCAAGCACATCGCGGCGGGTGTTTTTCAGCACGGTTTCGAGCACGAGGCCTGGGGTTTTGAGGTGTTTGAGAAGTTGGGAAGTGTAAAGGCTTAGACCGTTTTCACCGCGCACGGTGGCCGTGTTGCCGGGCGCGGTGGCGTAGGCCACGACGAGATCCGGCACGGCGTAGGGTTCTTTTGCCAAACCCTTGGTTAGGCTTTTTGTCCCACGACTGATCGGGAATGCACGGCAAGCATCGAGAAAGATGATGTTGGTGGCTGTGCCTGCGCTCTGCATCCGTGCCGTGATGCGGCCGATGACGAGGGCGAAGCGGGGTTGCTGGGCGGAGATCGGGGCCACAGACAAGAGCAGCCAAAATAGTGGGGAAATGTGGCGCATAAGGCGGTTGGGAAAGTTTGAGCAAAAATAAGATGAGAAAATGAAGTAACTTAACCTCGTTTTTCTACCTGTTACGGATGAATGTTTTTTCCAAACGCAGCCAAGGGTTAAGTGCCGAGAATTGTACTGGCCCAAACCTTTCAGTTCACATTTTCTCTCATACAGCCTCAGATTAACCCCGTTGAGCCACAACCCTGCCACCCGTCTCCCCAGCAGCCCCGTCATTTGCAGTACCATTCTTTACTGGTTCACAAAAACTGACGACTGCTATGAAATTTTTTCAAAAATTCCTCGCCTTGCTCCTCCTCTCTGTTGCAGCCCTGACCGCTTGCAACAACGACGACAAATCCAATAATAATCCGAATATCTTTACTCCTTCTGCCGGAAACTGGAAAGTGAGCTATTTTTTTGACAAACAAGACGATACAAGTAACTACACAAACTACACCTTCGAGTTTGGTGCCAATGGGAGTCTGAGCGCTTCCAACGGCAACCAATCTTGGACAGGTACCTGGACAACCGGCATTGACGACAGTGCCGACAAATTCGTGGTAGATTTTAGCGGCACGCTGCCCAGCGCACTTTCCGATCTTGAAGAAGATTGGCGCATCATCAAAATCGAAGACAACTTCATGCATTTCGAGCATACGAGCGGTGGCAATGGGGACACGGATGTGTTGAAATTCAGCAAATAGGGGATTTGGTTATTTGTTGATTTGGTTATTTGAGTGCCTAAACTTGGGCACTCAAATAACCAAATCACCAAATCACCCAATCACCATCCAAGAAAGATTGTTTTCATTTGGTTTTTTAGGGTTTGGGCGGGCCTGGCGTAAGCTGGCCCGCCTTTTCATACTTTTGTGCTGTCATGCTCCTTTTTCCAAAAGAACTTGCCCAATGGTAACTAAAAACTTGCCTTCCGATGCTGATCTAGCAGATGAAGCCTTTGATACGATCTATCCGCTTCGCTATAAGAAAATATCCAGGTTTCACTTTACTCCTGTGAAGGTCGCGCAAGTAGCCGCTCGGTACCTTGTGGAAGGCCCAAACACCTGGGTACTTGATGTTGGCTCCGGCGCAGGCAAGTTTTGCATGGTCGGGGCGGCCACTACAGCGGGTCATTTCACTGGCGTGGAACAACGGAAAAACCTACATCGCCTGGCAGTCAAACTAGCAACGCAACAGGGTTCGGAACGGGTTGAATTCATCCGTTCCAATATCATGGAGATTGATTTTGGCGCATATAACGCGATCTATTACTTCAACGCTTTTTATGAAAACATCGTCCCGAATAGCGCAATAGACCAGGCGTTGATCTTAGACAAGAATTTGTACATCCTCTACACGCAGTACATGCGGGAGCAACTGAGCAAAATGCCCCTCGGCACGCGATTGGCCACTTATTTCAGTTTTTTGGATGAAATTCCCAGCAGCTACAAGATCAAATCAGCGGATTTTGACTTGAAACTGAAACTTTGGGAGAAGGTGGCTTGAAGACACGTTTTTTATTTTTGCTTTATGAAACCGATTGTATCTAAAAAGAACCTCCGATACCACTGGCTGGCTTTCCGAAAACACGATTTAAGGGCCAGTGGCACGGTGTTTTTTGTGGCCTTGCCCTTATGCCTGGGCATTTCGCTTGCCTCGGGAGCGCCCATGTATTCGGGTCTGCTGGCGGGAATTCTCGGCGGTTTGATCGTGGCGCCGCTCAGTGGCTCGCAATTGAGTGTGAGCGGCCCTGCGGCGGGTTTGACCGCCATTTGTGCGGCTATAATTGCAACTTCAGGATTGGATGTTTTTTTCCTTTCAGTGGCCGTCGCGGGGGTGATGCAGTTGTTGCTGGGCGTGTTTCGGCTGGGCGGCTT
>JANMME010000257.1:0-1754 GCA_031373015.1 Saprospiraceae bacterium | reverse complement strand
ACTGGATTCGCGAGATGGGTTCTAAGTCCATCAGTTTGAACAATATCGAGGACGCCTACAACAAAGTGGGCGGCGCGCTGGCCCTTCAGGAATTTGCCAACGACCCCGAAGAAATTGAACTTGCAAAAAAGTACGGCGAGGCTTGCGGCAAAATGCACACGGCCCTCCACGAGGTCATCGGCCACGCGAGCGGTCAGCTCAACCCGGGGGTAGCAGAACCCAACGTAACGCTCAAACATTACTCCAGCACCTTGGAAGAAGGTCGCGCCGACCTCGTAGCGCTTTACTTCATGCCGGACCCAAAACTGGTGGAATGGGGACTTCTGCCCGCCGCCAACGCATACAAGGCTGCGTACGACAACTACATCCGCAACGGCATGCTCCAGCAACTCCGCCGCCTTCCCGCAGGCGCCGACATCGAAGAAGACCACATGCGCAACCGCCAATTGGTGGCCGCCTGGGCACTCGAAAAAGGCAAGGCCGATAATGTGATCGTTAAAGAGATGCGCAACGGCAAGACCTATTATGATATCCGCGACTATGCCAAATTGCGGGTGCTCTTTGGCCAGTTATTGGCTGAAATCCAACGGATTAAGTCTGAAGGGGACTACAACGCGGCAGAAACTCTGGTGGAAACCTTTGGGGTAAAAACGGACAAAGCCACGGGCGCCGAGGTCAAAAACCGATATGCTGGGCTGCCAACAAAAGCCTATTCCGGTTTTGTGCAACCCAAACTGGTAGCCGAAAAAGACGCCAACGGCAACATCATTGACGTGAAAGTGGAGCGCGAATTTGATTTCGTGAAACAGATGCTTCGCTATGGGAAGGAGTATTCGTTTTTGCCGGTGAAGAATTGAGTTCCGTACCTTTGCCCATTCAAAATTCAGCCCACCAATCCTTCTATTATTTTGAAAGTACGAGTCCTTGTTTCACTCTTTTTCTGCTTCTCCCTTCTCTTTTTCGCGGCTTGCGGCGACAACGACCGCACCCCTCGTCCCGATGTGTCGGGCATCAAATTAGACCTGCAACTCCTTCGTTTTGAGCAGGATATATTTACACTCGACACCACCAATCTCCAAATGGAGATGCAGCGGTTGCTGGGCAAATACCCTGTGATGCTGCCGCTTTTTTGCAACGAAATCATCCACGATCAATCGAACCCCAATGAGACGCCGCGCCAAGCCTTGGGCGGATTTCTATCTGTACCACAGGTGCGCCTTTTGTACGACACTGTGCAACAGGTGTACGGCGACCTGCGCTGGCTTGAAAAGGATTTGAGTCTTATGTTCCGCTACTACAAATATTATTTCCCGAAAAAACCGGTGCCACAGGTCGTTACGATGGTGTCGGAATTTGCCACGGATGCCTTCACCGCGGGCGACAGCCTTTGCGGCGTGGGTCTGGATATGTTTTTGGGCGAAAACTTCCCTGGTTACGATCCCGATGTCTTCCCCTACTTTATGCGGCGGCAATTTCAAAAAGACTACATTATTGTACGGCTAAGCAAAGCACTTGCCCAAAATTGCACTGCTCCCGCGCCCGGCCAACGCCTTCTCGACCTGATGTTGCAAAACGGCAAGCAACTCTACATTGCCGATTGCCTCTTGCCCGACGTAGCCGACAGCCTGAAAATGGGGTATACCCGAAAACAGATGGAAGGCTGCTACGCCAATGAAGCAGAAGTGTGGGCGCGATTGCTGAGCGAAAAATTGTTGTATTCCACGGACTTCGACAAAATCCGAAAACTGGTAACC
>JANMME010000255.1:0-4257 GCA_031373015.1 Saprospiraceae bacterium | reverse complement strand
AAACTCCAGCGAAAACGCCAGCACTTTTACCTTTTTAAACTCTACCCAGCGCTCGCGCTGCACCTCTTGGATTTTCACCTCTGTCGGTTTGTCGGGCGTGCATTCCAATTGTTGCAGCAGGGCGTCCAATTGTTTTTGCAGCACACGCTCCAAATGAGAAACCCGCTCCACAACGCCGTCGAGCCGGGTATAAACCCCGTAGTTCTCGTCGCGCAGGCCGATCCAGTCGCGGAGGTGGTATCGGAAGGATTTGTCCCAGGTACCGAGGTTATATTGTTGGACGTCCAGCTTGTGGATGCGTACAGGCGCTTGGCGGCCCTTCAGGTTGAGCGTCCAGTCGGGTTGCGAGAAAAAATGGTGGAGTTCTTCGATGCCTTCGTTGAGGCATACGAGCATGGGCTTGCCGAAGTCTTGTTTGTACTGGATGAGCGGAAGCCTGTAGTGGAAGCCGCCGT
This sequence comes from Saprospiraceae bacterium, assembly GCA_031373015.1. GTDB lineage: Bacteria > Bacteroidota > Bacteroidia > Chitinophagales > Saprospiraceae > M3007. Next base: position 3,802 of record JANMME010000255.1, on the reverse strand, counting down.
TTTCATTGTCGTGGTTGTGGAAGAGGTCATTTTCATAACCAGCTTTGGCAGCCACCGCGCCCCGGAAGGCGGGGAGTTCCCATGGGTCTATGGGCGTGTCAAATTGGACGGATAGGAGCCGGAGTTTTGTCATCACATGGTGGCTTAGAGGGGGATGACTATTTTCGAGTGCAATGCTAAAGGATATTTTGGAAAAACAAGCAATCGGAGTAATATTTTTTTAATATCGCAAGTTGGCGGACAAAAAAATTGGTTTTGGTAGAAGAATCCGCGTACCATAGCCATCGAGTATTCTCTGGACGGTGGTTTATGGTGTTAGCCATAGTGAAAGTGCGGCATTTCAGAGGTTCCGGGATGGCGCTTTTTTTTTGAGGGGCAGGGGGGAAGTAAGAAAAGTGAGGGGAACTTGGGTTTATGTCTTCGCGTGGTCCCCCCCCTGCCCCCCTCAAGGGGGGAATTGGGGCCTGCCGGACTTGGGATTCCTGCATTTTTCAAACGAAAATTTCAACTATACCCCATCGAGCGATCAAGCGCGGAGCATCCCCCCTTGAGGGGGGCAGGGGGGTGAACACGCGGAGACGAAAACCCAAGCTGCAATCCTGATGTTCAACAGCATTTCACCCCCAACGCACCTTCGCCGCCAATTTCCGAAACATGGAACTGTCCTTCCCCTCCACAAATCCCACAAATTCGACCTGCCCCAGCACCGAGCGGCGGAAATTATCGAACACAAATGCGTGGAACAGCCCGCGCTGCCGCACCGCTTCGCTCATGAGCCATTCGTAAATGTGTATTTCCTGTTTGAGCCGTTTGAGCCAGGATTTGCTGAGCGTAGGTTTCAGGGAGTGCCCAACTACCAATCCTGTTATTTCGGGTTGTTCCGCACGGGTGCGTAGATGTACCTTGTTTTCATTCACCACAAAGGTGTTGCGCAACAACACGGTGCGGACGAGTTCAATAAAATGGGCGGACGGTTCTTTTTGGAATGAAAAGGTGATGTCGTCGGCATACCGGGTATAAATGGCCTGGTGTTCTGCCGCTATTTGTTCCATCTGTGCATCCATTAAAAGGCAAACCAGGTTGCTCAATACTGGGGAGGTTGGCGCACCCATTGGCAAACGCCCTTTGGAAGTGCATAGGGCTGTGAGCGCAGCAGAGAGTTCCGGCGGGAAAAAGAACAGGTGCTGGAACAAGTCTTTTAGGTGTGTTTTGGTGACGGTATGGAAAAAGTTTTTGAGGTCTATCTGCCAGAACCACTCGCTTTTGTTGTGGCGCATGGCGTTGAAATAGATGTTACGGGGTTGAAAATCGTCGTTAGGCCTGATGATGAAGCCATAAGCAGCATTGGGCTTAACGCCGTAATATACCGCTTGCAGGTAGCGGTTGAGCGTGTTTTGGAGTTCTTTGAGTTTGGCGGTAGGGTGCTCGATCAGCCGTTTTTCTCCGCCTGGTTTTGGGATGTAAAAAGTAATATATTCTTGTTTGGCCGACACCGACAGGAGGGTCTGTTCTGTAACGCCCAGGAGTTGAGCAAGGGCATATACGGTCGAGAGTGACTCGAAACGCTGGCTCAAGTTAGCCAGTTGGGCGGTGTTGAGCTCGGATTTGGGAGAGAGTGGTGCGTACATGGATTAGAGTGATTGATTCGATTGATTCGATTGATACGATTGATTCGATTGGAGCGATTGATTCTACTGGTTGTATTGGTGAGGACTTGAGTGAAAGGAGGGGGGGGCGGACAAACAGTTGGCATTTAGAAATACTGTGGCTGGGTTGGGGGTAAAAGCAGGGCTTTTGATGCATTGCTGCCGCTTAACTGGATGGTTTTCCAGATGCGGGCGTCTAACGGCATCACGCACAATCGGTCTTCCTTGCCGAGCAGGGGCGCAAGCGTTTCTTCCAGTTCCTTGACTTTTTCGAGGAGGCCCTCCCCAGCAAACACCGATTTTTGCATCCGGCGCAAGCCAGCCTGTTTGCAATATTTCACGGCAATGCGCCGCGTTCGCGCACTGGAGATGTCGTAAGCGATCAGGAAATAGGTAGCCATTGTCTCTATGGATGTGCTGCCTCGAAATCATGGTTAGGCTGGCTCAAAGTCAGTCCATCCCCGGAAGGCACCATTGCTTTTTCAACTACTTTTTTGCTGCGAAGCACCTTCGCGGCGCAACGCTTGGCCAATTCGTTCATGTATCCATCCAAGGAATATTCCATGCCGTCCAACTCCTGCTTTTTTTCCTCGAAGCGTAGGCTGACCGCCGCGTTCAGGAGCCGCTTGCCGTCTTCGGTAAGCCATAGACCGTGCTCGCCTACCGAGCTGAGGTGTACTGACGACACTTGCTTCCACGCGAAGAGTTTGAAGACTGTTTTGTCAATCCATATCCTGAAAGGCTCAATGAAGTCGAACACCAAGTTTCTGCGCTGGTAACCGTCGGCGTGCATAAACCCGATATAGGGGTGCAGCCCTGCTGCCAGCAGTGCGCGCTCTGCCTTGCTGTACAAGGTTCCATAGCCATAGTTCAAGAATGCGTTGAACGGATCGGCGGCAGGGTGGGCGCTGCGGCCCTCGAACTGGTATTCCTCCGGCAGCAGTGCGCTGAGCGCTTCGAGGTAATACTTGCCCGCGGTGCCTTCCAAGCCGCGGATGCTGCCGGCGGCTTGGTCAAAGTCGAGCACCTGGAGGCGGGTAAGTTTGGACAATATTTCGGTGATGGAAACTTCGGCCTCCGAGATGATCTGCAACTTCGCCTGATTGCCCTTGCGGTAGCCTTTGAGCTTTCGGAAGAACAAGAGCCTGCTTCGAAGCTTCGCTTCGATCCACTCCTTGGCCATGCGCAGGCCCTCGGGTGTATGCGAGAGGGCGAGTTGGTTCTTCCAGATGCTGAGCGTGGAAGAAGGGCGGGTGGGCCATACGCGGCCCAGCGGGTTTCCAAAATGGTCGAGCACCAAAATGTCAACCCCGTTTTCGATGGCCAAGAGAAGCGCGTCGGTGGAGACCGAACTGCCCTTTTGGAGCATGATGGTTTTTACTTGGTGGGGAGCGTACGATGCTTCCACATGGTAATTGGCGCCGCTGATGTCGTGGACGGTCATCTCAAAGATGCCGTCCTTCACGCGGAGCCTGCTGCCAAACGACTGTAAATAAATAACCATGGCTGATAAAAAGTTGTGCGCCCTTTGCCCAAGCAGGGGCTTGGGGCGCGGTGAGTGGTGTTGGTTTTGTCGGGATTTTTGAATGTGCTCGGTTTTGTTGCGTTCGTCATGGCAAATAGTTAGCCCGGCATGGGGTGTGCCAGTGTTTTTGGAAACAGGGCGAAATAGGGTTCGCCCAATCGGCGGGATGGGTTAAAGGTGGCGGCGTTATGGGGTCTCGTTCAAATTCAATACAAATGTGTTGGATAATAAAATGTTTGGCAAAAAAATCAGATGATTTCCGGGGTTGTGTTTTTGGCAGCGAAGATGTAAAATGAACTGTCAAGTCATTGACTATCAATGTTTTGAATTTCCGGGAAAGCCTCAAAAACAATCCTTTTAGAGGCTTTTTCAAGGAGGTTTTAACGCGGCCTTAACATAAAAAGCTGAAAATTTCCGGGAAAAAATTAGGGGCAATCAATTCTGCCTGAATACCTTGCGCCTAAATACCGACTCTTCCAACCCATATCCAGCGAAAGCGGATTGCGACTTTTTCGTATCGTTCTTTCATTTCAGCCTTGAATTCTCTTCCAACCCATATCCAGCGAAAGCGGATTGCGACATGTTACCACTGAGCTGTGCGTTCGCTGAAGCAAAACTCTTCCAACCCATA
>JANMME010000235.1:0-2295 GCA_031373015.1 Saprospiraceae bacterium | reverse complement strand
TGCCCTTGGATTTTAGTTTTACGGCCTATCTGCTAGCCCTACCTGTCATATTATGGCAACTCGGCATTGCCTTTGGAGGCCGCGCATATCCGTTTTTCGAGAAAAGCATTTTTGGGTTCAACGTGCTGGTTTTCAGCATTTTTGTTTTTGTTTTTGGCGCAAATGTTTTTCTCTACGAAGAATGGCAAACACCCTTGAACAATCGTGCCGTGGAATATTTCAAAACGCCAGGTGCCCTCCTTGATTCCATGTCCTTGCCCTTTATACTAGTTAGTTTCGTGTTGTATGGGAGCTTTGTTTGGCTGATGATTTGGGCTTACAAAAAAGTGGCTGGTGTTAAAATTTACCTCGAAAGAACTTCGCGTTGGGGTTTGCTGGCATTTCCACTTTGGCTATGCTTGTTGGTGCTCGCCATTCGCGGCGGCACGGGCGTGATGCCGATAAATGAAAGTGCCGTGTACTACTCGCCGCACCTGTTCGACAATCATGCTGCCACCAATCCGGGCTGGAGTCTTTGCCACAGCCTGATTGAGACACGCTCCAAAGTAAATCGCTACCGTTTTTTTGACGACGACGTATATGCATTGTCGAGGGCTCAGGGGCTGATTTATGCATCAAAAGGCTATGACTGGTATTTTTATCCCTTTAATTATTCTTACAAAGACCCTGCTCCAAGGTGGAACCTCGTTTTCCTGATTTTAGAAAGCCACACAGCGCAGGTCATGGAAGAACTTGGTGGCGAGCCGGGCGTTTGTCCCAACCTCAGCCGGCTTGCACAAGAAGGAATTCTGTTCAAAAATATTTATGGCAGTGGCTACCGCACTGACCAAGGCATCATATCCGTGCTGGCGGGTTATCCTGCCCAGCCCGACCAGAGCATTATCTTGCTGGAAGACAAAGCCGCCAAACTGCTTTCTATCCCAAAAATCTTGAAAGAAAATGACTATTCCACCCTCTTTTTATACGGAGGCGAATTGACATTTGCCAACCTTGGTCTCTGGCTCACCAACCAGCGTTTTGACAAAATCCTTTCTGAAAAGGACTTCAACAGTGTGGAAAAAACGCAGCGCTGGGGTGTGGATGATGGCATTCTACTTCAACGTACTGTCCAGGAAATCAATGGAATGCGCCCACCGTTTTTTGTTACTGCAATGACCTTGAGTTTACACCCTCCCTACGACGTGCCATTTCAAAGCAAATGGTCGGCAAACAATGACCGGGAAAAATTCCTGAACAGTGCAGCGTTTGTGGATCATGCCATCGGCGAGTTCTTCAAATCAGCGGAACAGCAGCCCTGGTACGCGAACACCATTTTTGTCTTGGTGGCCGACCACGGCGCCTCACAACCAGGCGGCGTGGGCATGGACAGGCCGGAGTCGAGGCACATACCGCTGATTGTTTGCGGTAAACCCATAAGCGACATCCCTTTTTGGCGAGGAAAGCAAATAGAGGTTTTCGGCAATCACCATGATATTCCCGAGACTGTGTTGCAGCCAATGTTGCGCTATCTAAAAATGCCACAAGAGCCGAAGGGCGTGTCCAATCGGAAAGAATTGGAAATAAGTTGGGGGCGTAATCTATTGGAAGCCAACGACCTTGATCTGTCACTCCTACACGGAAAAAAGAAAACTGCAAGTTTCGCCTACTATACGAATGAAAACGGCATTGGTTGGGCAACTGCTGGCGGCAAGGGTTTTTATGAATTTAAAAGCAAGGAATGGCGCATTTTCGAGGGGAAACTAGATTCTGTGGATCGGGCCAACGCCCAGGCTTACTTGCAGACTTTGTACAATGATTTTTTGAGCAAGTAGGGCCGCCACGAATTGCACTAATTTCCACGAATCGAAAATAACTTAGTGAAAATTAGTATAATTCGTGGCAACCCTAATTTCTGGCACGGTTTTAGAAATATATAAATCAGTGTGTAAGTATTGTTCTCAGAATTGAAAAAATTCTTAGGGCGCGGGAAAAGACCCGCGCCCTTTTTTGTAGCGGCGGCTTTAGCCGCTGTTTTCCCGAACGATACAGCGGGTAAAGCCGCCGCTACATTTCCAACATCTTCTTATACTGAAAATACCCCCGAGCAAAACGCAATGCCTTACCCAGTGGGGTAGGGTAGTGGCCCAATTTTCGCTGTGCCAGATTCAAGCGAAAAAGCAATCTCCAATGCTGATACAGATCCCGATACGCTCGAAACATGCCATGCTTCGGATCATAAATATGGGCAGGTTCGCCAAGCACCCCATTGAGCTCCATGACTTTGAATTCGCCGCGCTGTAGGGCTTCCAGAGAAGT
>JANMME010000219.1:0-4506 GCA_031373015.1 Saprospiraceae bacterium | reverse complement strand
CCTTCTGAACCAAAAATCATCCAGCCCGTATCGCCTACCTGACCACCGCCTTCGGGGTAAAAAGGCGTGCGATTCAACACGATCTGGTATTGAACCTCGCCTTTGGCGGTCACCGCGCGGTATTTGGAAACGTGAGAAGCTCGGGTTTCCAATTGGTCATAGCCCACGAAATCCACATTTGCTTCGTCGCGCAATATCATCCAGTCACCGATTTGTTTCACCGCATCTTTCCGCGAACGGTCTTTTTGTTCTTGCAAAGCGATTTTGAAACCCGCTTCGTCCACATCCCAACCTTTCTCTTTTGCCAGCAAAGCCGTCAAATCGTAAGGAAAACCAAAGGTGTCGTAGAGTTCAAAAGCCTGCGTACCACTAACGGTTTTATGTTGGACCTCAATGTTTTCAAAGCGTTTCAATCCAGATTCAAGGGTGCGTAGAAAGGATTTTTCTTCTTCCAAGATCACCTTTGAAACAAAGTCAATCTGCGCTTTCAATTCGGGAAAAACATCCCTGAATTCTTCGGCCAAAATCGGGGCCATACGGTACATCACAGGCTCTTTGATGTCGAGTACCGAGTAATAATAGCGCACGGCGCGGCGTAAAATGCGGCGAATAACGTACCCTGCGCCGCCATTGTCCGGCATTTGACCGTCGGCAATGGCAAATGAGACAGCCCGCAGGTGGTCGGCCACCACGCGCATGGCGATGTCCGCACGGAGGCCTTTTGAATCGCTGCCCGGATAAACGTCCTGGTATGTATGCCCGGAAAGATTGCCCAAAAAGTCGAAAAGCGGCTTCCAGAGGTCGGTGTCGTAGTTGGAACGTGCTCCCTGCACGGCACGGCAAAGTCGTTCGAAACCCATGCCCGTGTCCACGCTTTTGGCGGGAAGTTCTTCCAGCGAGCCGTCGGCTTTGCGGTTGAACTGCATGAACACGTTGTTCCAAACCTCGATCACGTTCGGGTCGTCGTTGTTCACGAGGTCGCGGCCATCAATTTTGGCACGCTCGGCATCGGAGCGCAGGTCAACGTGGATCTCGGAACAGGGGCCACAGGGGCCCTGGTCGCCCATTTCCCAGAAATTTTCCTTTTTACCGAATTTCAATATGCGGTCTTCGGGCAGCATCGTACGCCAAACGTCATAGGCTTCCTGGTCGAAAGGGACGCCTTCTGCCTCGTTGCCTTCAAAAATGGAGACATAAAGCCGGTCTTTGGGGATTTTATAAATCTCCGTCAGCAACTCCCAGGACCATGCCAGCGCGTCTTTTTTGAAATAATCGCCAAAGGACCAGTTGCCCAACATCTCGAACATGGTGTGGTGGTAACCGTCGAGGCCCACGTCTTCGAGGTCGTTGTGCTTGCCGCTCACTCGGAGGCATTTTTGCGTATCGGCGATGCGCTTGGAAGGCGGGGTTTGGTTGCCGAGGAAAAAATCCTTGAGCGGCGCCATGCCCGAGTTGATGAACATGAGCGTGGGGTCGCTCTTCGCCACCATGGGCGCAGAGGGGATGATTTTATGGCCTTTGGAAGCGAAAAAATCTAGGAATTGGCGGCGGATGTCGCGGGATGTCATGTTTGTGTGTCGGGAACAGTTTTTTGTGTAGTTGGGGCTTAGTGTGGAGACCTCGGTGGTCTTTGAAGACCTCCGAGGTCTCCACACTAAGCCCGACAACTCAAAAAATATTTACAAATTTGAATCAAGTGGATGCTCGGTTGGATGAGGGGCGCAAAAGTAAAGATTTAGGGTGCGTCTTTAATATGAGTCATCCCGAATTTTGAGTTTAATACGTCCCAGCGGGACGGAATCTTTGTAGAAATGTTGTTTTCGATGCATAAGCGTGCCGTAGGTACGCCATCTATGGTTTTTTAGATGGCGTACCTACGGCACGCCAACCGCCTTTTCATCTGTTTTCTACCAAGATTCCGTCCCGCTGGGATGTATTAAAAATTCGGGATGATTCATATTAGAACCCTAAAAAAAGCGGGCCGCTCCTAATGAGCGACCCGCTAAAGGTAAATAATGTTCCTGCATTACAATTTTTAATGGTGATGAGATGTGTGCTTCTTTTTGCAGTACAAAGTTGTGCACATCACTCCCGATAAAAAAATGACTTGCGTCAGACCTCATGCTGATTTTAGTAACTGACCAAAATCACCTTCCACCCCAACCAGCGTCATCGGCCCTGTGATTCTAACTGGCGCACCTTGCAGCCAAATATAAACGACAACGCATGATAAAAGAAGTTAGCGGCGACATCCTACTGTCCAAAGCACAAGCCATCGCGCACGGCGTTGCGCCACACGATCACTTCGATACCGGGCTAGCCCTCAGCATTCGGCAAGATTATCCTTCGATGGTAAAAGATTTCCGGCACTGGTGTCACCAGACAAACCCCGATCCGGGCGGTGCTTGGCTTTGGTCCAGTGCGGAAGGTAAGCGCATCATCAGCCTCCTCACCCAAGAGCCTTCCACCGGGCACAGTGGCCACCCAGGTGCTGCCACCTTGCAAAATGTAGGCCATGCCTTGCGTGAATTGAAAAAAATCATCCAGAAAGAGGAGATCAAAAGCATTGCGCTTCCTCGTTTAGCTTCCGGGCTCGGCGGCTTGAGATGGGAGCATGTAAAAGACCTGATTCACAGTATTTTAGGCGATGCCGGCGCATCTGTGTACGTCTATTCAACCTTTGTAAAAGGCCAGGCGGCAGAAGAATAATAATCTGAAAAAAAACCGCAAAATGTAAAACAGGAGAACCGCAAAATGTAAAACCGGGTGTCCTGATCCTAAGATGGCCAAGATATTTTCTTTTCGAGGTTTAGTGCCGCGTCCAGTACTTCATAGTTTTAAATTTTGCGGTTCTCCTGTTTTACATTTTGCGGTTTTTTTAATGACATTAACATGAAAATTGGTACCATCTTTCCGTCCCTTTTATATGCCCATTCTACGCGCCTATTGCGTTGGGCCATTGGCATCAACTATTTTTGGTTTGGCATGCTAAAGTTTTTCAATGGGCTGAGTCCGGCAGAAAATCTGGCCAAAGACACCATTCGGATCATTACATTTAACTTTATTCCTGATATGGTTAACCTGATGCTACTGGCAATTTGGGAGGTGGGCATCGGGGTACTTTTTTTGAGTGGATACTTTACCCGCTTGGGTGCAAAGGCAGCCATAGTACACATGGTCTTTACCTTTTTGCCGCTATTTTTCTTTCCAGATGTTTCTTTCACCGCTGAACATGCCCCGTATGGGTTTACGATCGTGGGTCAGTACATTGTGAAAAATCTCGTATTTTTAGCAGCATTGATCGTCATTTTGAAAGAGGAGAATTAGTCCTCTAGTTGACATTTGCAGAAAAAAAACAGCCTCCCTATTTGCGATAAAAAAATTGGCCTTATGTTTGCAGACAAAACACTCCTAAATAAGCACATCCATGCGGGTTATCTCAAAATCAGGCGAATACGGGCTGCGGGCTTTGATGTACATGGTGGCTCATCGGGAAGAAGGAGCGTTTGTGAGCATCCGCGATATGGCCGAGCAGCTTGACATTTCGTTCCATTTTTTGACCAAAATTCTGCAAAGCCTCACACAGGCTGGTATACTCAAATCTTATAGAGGACCGAACGGCGGCGTGGCGTTCAACATCCCACCCGAAAAAGTTCTGCTCAGCGACGTGGTACATGTACTTGAAGGCGATGATTTCTTTGACAAGTGCTTGCTTGGATTGCCGGGTTGTGGCAAGTTGGCTCCTTGCCCGATGCACCATATTTGGAAAGAAATAAAGGGAACGCTCAAACACGAATTTGAGACTACTTCCATGGCTGAAATGGGGCAATCAGCACTGTTAAACAGGATTGGGTTGGTTGCGTAAGCCAGAGCAGAAGACATGAGATGACAAGGGTTAAATTTTTGACAGGATTTACAGGATAAACAGGATTTAAGATCGGTATAAATCCTGTTTATCCCGTCAAAATATAATCTTTTGAAACAGCCAATGAGCACATTGGCGTTTTTTTGGCCTTTATTTAAGACAAAATACTCTTTAATATTATTTCACCTAAAACAAATCTTTCAGCATGAGTTCAAAACGTACATTCCTGACCTGTTTCCTGAACCTGAATTACCTGTGGCTGCCCTGGCCACCATTTTGTTGAGCGTCTTAATCACATCTTTTTCCATCACACAGGATAAATCTGGTGGCACCCTCCCGGCCGGGTTGATTCAAAAAATTTTTTTACAATGAAAGAAGAAAACGGCGCCTCCAATAATGGCACCACCAAGAGCATCAGTTACTTTATGAACACAAAGAACTGGTGGCAACCGCTGCTGTTCATTTTGATCATCAGCGTTGCTGGCGTAGGAATGATCGGCTTCCTTACTTACGTGGACGCCCCGCCCTTGACCGGATTTAAAGCACCCTCCGGCGTTATATTTATGGACAATTCCACCATTGATAGAGGGCAGATCATCTTCCACTATTATGCCTTGATGGATTACGGGTCTTTCATGGGA
>JANMME010000155.1:0-2738 GCA_031373015.1 Saprospiraceae bacterium | reverse complement strand
GCACACCTGCTCATCGAGGTGGATGGTTTTCATATAGACAGCCTTGTGGCTGATTGTGAGACGATTACGACGGTTTTGGAAGGATATGACTGTGGCGAAATCTTCTTCGCTGACGACGAGGCCACCAAAACCGCGCTCTGGAAACTCCGCCGCAACGTGGCCCATGCCGTAAAAAGCACCTCCATTTACAAAGAAGAAGACACCGTTGTGCCCCGCGCCGAACTCCCACATTTGCTCAAAAAAGTAAAGGACGTGGGGGCTCGGTATGGTTTTGAATCAGTGTGCTATGGCCATGCGGGCGACGGCAACCTGCACGTCAACATACTGCGCGGCGGCCTCTCCGAAACGGCCTGGCTAGAAGAAGTACCCAAGGGCATCCGCGAGATTTTCCAGTTTGTGAAAAGTGTGGGCGGCACGTTGTCCGGAGAGCACGGGATCGGGCTGGTGCAGAGGCCTTATCTGGATATTGTGTTTTCGGAAGTGGAATTGAGGTTGATGCGGGAGATAAAGGGGGTGTTTGATCCGGTGGGGATATTGAATCCGGGGAAGGGGGTGGGGTGAGGGGATTGTACCGGCGGCTTTAGCCGCAGGATGCGAGAAGGGGCAAATTTGTACCTTTCCTAAGTGCGTTCCTGCGACTAAAAAGAAGCCTGCCAAACCTCGCAAAATGGGTTTTGAAGACCTGTTGCTGAAACTCGACTTGGAGTAACTGCGCGACTTCGTCCGGCACTTTAAGCGGGCGAAGACATTCTGTCCGCCATACACCCGCACTTGGCTAAGCGTTTCCCCAAAGAAATGCTGACCTTTTACCTCCCCATGCTGGAAAAAATGGGCGACAATGCGGGCGACAGAAAACAATACCACGATGTGGCAGACTTGATGAAAAAGGTCTGCCAAGACATTGATGGCAGGCAGGCAGCCATTGACGAACTGGCGCAACGCCTGATCCAAAAATACCCGCGCCGCCCGGCGATGGTGGAAGAACTGGGTAAGGTGTTGAGGCGGCGCTAATGCTGTACTGGCGGCTTTAGCCGCAGGATGCGAAAAGGGGCAAATTTGAACCTTTCCCAAGCGCGTTCCTGCGGCTAAAGCCGCCGGTACAGACACTCACATCCGCACCAATTTCCCGGCCTTCACCACTTTTCCTGCCAAAACCCGCCACACATACACCCCTTGGCCAGCCACAGCCGAAGCCGGAATCTCCAAATCATGATTCCCCTTTTCAAGTCGCAAGTCATTGACTAAGAGCACTTTCCCGCCGAGGTCGTATACTTCAAGACGAACGTTTTCTGCGCTTGTCAAGTATATGGGAAGCGTAGCGCCTCGCTCCGAAGGATTCGGGTAGGGCTGCCCGATGTAAGGGCTTTCTGAAATCCCTCCCCTGTCATCAGGTTCATAGCCGGTAAGGTTTGCGACGGCTGTGTTGTTCACGTCACCGACTTTGATTCCTACGAATTCTGCCCAGGCCGGAAACTGGATGTTCTGCACCGTTATTGACTCTGGAAAGACTGCTACAAAAGGATTGCTTGGGTCTGGAAACACATAACTTTTGTCCACAAAACGCCATGAGGTATTGTTGGGCAGCTCGGTGTATATACCTGTAATGAGTTTCTTAAGTTCCAGAATGTCTGTGGAATCAATCACCCCATTTCGATCCGCGTCAGCAGCGATCATTTTGTAGGGCGAATTCAGCATTTCAATCCCTTGGATGTGTTTGTGGATCAATATCAAATCATACGTCGTCACGCCATTCAACGGATTGTCGTCTTTGATTGGCATGGCGGTGACATTGCTGCCGAGCGGCACATCAAAGTAGCCGCAACTCATATTTGGCCCAGTTACCTCATTGGCATAAAACGGTCCGTTAGGGTTTTCCCCGGTCACGATGAATTCCATTTCCTCCACACCATCTGAGGCTTCTGTTTTGGCACAAATCTCGATCAGCCAATCTCCCGGTGGGTTTCCAAGGCAGTTCCCCAAATTGTCCTGTACTATGGTGTAAGTGGAACAATGGGCCGTATTGCCCTTTAGGTCTTTTGCCCAGAGTTCTACCCCTTGCGTTCCCAATTGATTGCAATCAAATACAAGACTCAGGACCGGGTTTCCCTGCGCATCCACGGGGAATCCAAAGCCAGTGCCTGCCTTTCGCACGGCGATCTTAATCTGATCGGTTGGCGTCACGTTGTCTGAAACGGAAAGCAGAAAGTCGGTAGCCCAAAGTTGGATCATCCCTGTGGGCATTACATTGACACTCAAGCCGTTGAGGCAAGTGACCACGGGGGGCGTGAGGTCCACCTTTGGGTCTGCCTCGACTAATTTAGAAGGCTCAATCGGCGGCAAGGACTTATTTAAAGTGCCTGGAAAACTTTTCTGAGCAAAAGCCCCGGAAGCGAGTAGCAGCAATGGGAGTAGGAATGATTTTTTCATGTGAAAATGAGTTTAAAGTTGGAAAGTTGCAAGTTTGGATCGCCCCTAAAAACCACTTTGGAACTTTCAACTTGATACTTGATAATAATTTTGCGCTGCAAGGTATACGCCTTTTACCTGAAAAATTTAACCCAATTGATCCGGAATGTGTCGGCTTTTTACACAGCGCATAAAAATGCCGGGGCGCGAAGGCGCAGGAGATTCACAAGCATCAAAAATCTGTGCCTCCGCGCCCCGGCGAAAAAAATGAAGGTGTTCGAATCAAGGGCAAGGGTAGTGGAGACCTCGGAGGTTTTTGAAAACCTCCGAGG
>JANMME010000187.1:0-9562 GCA_031373015.1 Saprospiraceae bacterium | reverse complement strand
GCGGAAAGCGTAGAGCCTACTTCGTCATGCAGGTCACGAGAGATGCGAAATCGGTCGCTTTCTTGTCGCTGGACGGCAATCCGTTTTTGCATTTCCAGTAATTTCGTTTTGTACCCGAGACCGAGGGCGAAGCACAGGCTTTCAAGTAGGATAAATACTCCCAGGAAGCAAGCACCATTTTCAAAGAGCAACTGTTCGTGCATTGGTATTGCGCCATAGATAGAATTCCTAATCAAAGCGAAGGCGGCGGCCGAAATGAGCAGCATAGTACCCACCGCAACAAAACGGGGCAAGATGCCTTTGAGGGTGAACGCTATATAAAGCACTAAAACACCTGGAATGAGCAGCAGTGAATGGAAAAAAGTGTACAACACCGCAAGTTGGTTACTGAACTCAATGCTTGAAAAATAAATAACGCTATTGATAATAGTAGCAATAAATACTGCTCCGCAAAACCACGTCGCCCATTTCACCAGCTTACCCTTTGAATTGTTTTGTAACTGAAGATCAAGAAAGTATCTGACAAACAGCAGGTAAAAAAAAGTGCTGGCCGGAAGACTCGTATAGCCATGAAATGATGGGATAAAGTTGGTTACCCAGCGTACATCTGAGACCATTTCTAATAAACGTGCGAAGTTGAGCGCATTGCACAAACAAAACAGGGCGTACCAAAGAAAGGCCGAATCACGGGTCAGGAAGAACTGCATCAGCCCAAATAATACCAGAATAATCAAGCCCCCAATAACAAAGCTCAGGAACAACAGAATAGGCATTTGCTTTTCTTTGTAGGCCTGACAATAAGACCAATAGGCATCGGGCGCAAACAGCTCGGCCCTAACTTGATCGTAAAGGATTGCGAAATTGCTGATTGAAACAAGGTACGTCGAAGAGCAACCGGGCAGAGTTTCTATGGGCAGGCAATTCGTGTTGGCCTGCCATGCAAAGCGTGGTTTTGATACCAATAGTCCCCCAATCGCCCATAAGTTAATGGAGTCATTGCCCAGGTTATATAACGCTATCCTAGCGTGCATTCCGGGGAAAAAGACAAGCCTTAGGGTATCGATTCCTGCTGTGTTATCCACTGAAAACCGCAACCAAATGCGCGTATGAGCATATTCACTAACTTTTTTTAACCAGTTTTTATCAGACATTGTATCAAAATGCTGGTTCAAAACGGTTTCTGGCAGAAGTTGGCCTGTCGGGTCTTCAAAAACACAAGTCCAGGCAACAATGTCCGTATGCTCAATGCGCACTGCAGGCCATGCAGCTTGGCCCTTGCTTTCAATAGCCTGATCACTCGGCGCAATGGGTTGGCCGAAAGCAGTTGCCGACAAAAGCACTGCCATTGAAACTGTCAGGTGGATGGCTCTTTTCATTTTGTCTGATAGGCTTGGAAGAGAACAATGGGAGTTTTCTATTTGAAATGATTGGCTTGCCTTATTTTTGAGCAAAACTATACCAGTAAAAAATGATTTTTAGAAAAATAGTGTCGTCGGTATTGACCCTGCTTGCTTTTGCAACAGTACTCTCCGCCCAACCCGACCTCGAAAAACACCTCCAAACCCTGCTCATCCTGGCAGAAGACGGCTCCACCGTCGAATTTCCAGAGGGCAATTTCACCCTGTCCAACACGCTTTGGCTCGATGCGAAAAAGAACGTCACGCTGCGCGGCGCCGGGCAGGGCAAGACCGTGCTCTCCTTTAAAAACCAAAAACAAGGCGCGGAAGGAATCAAAATCACCAACGCCGAAAACATTGTTTTAGAACAATTTACCATTGAAGACTCTAAGGGCGATCTCATCAAAACGCAGCAAGTAAATGGTTTGACTTTCCGCGACATCACGGCCCAATGGACGGGCGAACCAAAGGCTACCAACGGCTCCTACGCGCTTTATCCAGTGCAATGCCAGAACGTCCGCATCGAACGTTGCACCGCTATCGGCGCTTCTGATGCGGGCATCTACGTCGGCCAATCCGACTCCGTGTGGGTGACCGATTGCGTGGCAAAATGGAACGTGGCAGGCATCGAAATCGAGAATACCACCAACGCCTGGGTCTCGAAAAACAAAGCCTACGACAACACGGGAGGCATCCTCGTCTTCGACCTGCCCGACCTGCCCAAAAAACGTGGCGGCCATGTTAAAGTCCACGATAACCTCGTGACGCGCAACAACTTCCGCAACTTTGCGCCCAAGGGAAACATCGTGGGGAAAGTGCCGCCCGGCACCGGTGTCATGATCCTTGCCACCCAGGATGTGGAGGTGTTCAACAACAAAATCTGGGACAACAAAACGGCCTCCACGGCCATCGTGAGTTATTTCATCGCCGAAACGCCCATCAAGGACAAGGACTACAACCCGTATCCTTCGCGTATTTTTATACACGACAATATCTATTCCATGGGCAAGCGAATGCCGAGCAGGAAAAGCAAACTCGGTTTTATTTTTTGGTGGAAATTTGGCAAAAGGGTGCCGCACATCCTCTACGATGGCATTCAAAACCCCGACTGGCTGGATGCCAATGGCAAACTAAAACCGGGCTATGAAATCTGTATTCGGAACAACGAAAACGGGTCATTCGCCAACATCCGTGCCGACAAAATTGGCCTTTTCAAGGGCAAAATAAGTAAAAACGTTAAGCTGTATGACTGTGAATTTTAGAAGTATACCTCGCGTCGCCAAGGTTTCAGCATGGCTGATTGAAAAACGTTTACTAAACTTTCAAAAGTTTAGTAAACGTTGGCCGCGCTTATGCTGAAAACTTGGTGGCGCGAGGCTTAACTTATATTTTCACAATTTTGACAACCTTTTGCGCTGTTTCTGTGCTCAAAACTAGAAAATAGGTGCCGCTGGCAATTTTTGAGGGCAGATTGACCTGTTGTTGTTGGCTTCCAGCGGGTAGAGAAGTTGGCTTGATCAAGGTTTCCAATTCCATCCCGTTTACATCATAGATGGATACTGCAACTTTACACGGCTTTTCCAAGGAATAACTAAGCGTAACCTCTTCTTGGCCAACTGGATTTGGCGAGACTGATACATCTTGAAAGAGCAAGCTGGGCTCTTCTGCTTTTAGGGCGATATCGCTCAGGTATCGCACAAGATAACAGCTGGCATTGTTGCCCGGCGATCCTAAATTAATGGTTTCGTTGAGCCAAACCAATCCCACAATCCGGCCGTCAGCCTGCAACATCATATCCTGGATAGCTTGCACATCATGTGACACAGCAAGTGAATCCACAAAACGGCCATGTGAATCGCCAAATGTAGCGTCCGCTGTTCCATTGGTATTGAACCGTGCAAAGGCTAATCGAGTGGTCGAAAGCGTTTGATATTTGTAGCCGGCTGCCAAAATTTTTCCATCCGGTTGAACAATTAGCTTTCGAGCTGAAGCGAACAAATTGAACGGGATCCTCGCCACACCAAAAGTGCCAAAAGAGCCGTTAACTCCGCCACTTGGGGTTAATGAAAACACAGTGAGCGGAATATCCGTTTGGGTCGGCGAAGAACCGCCCACGAAAATTTTTCCATTTGAATCTACTGCAATGCTCTCTGCCATAGCATCGTTGACACTATTTCCCAATAATTTGACATAAATACCGTCGCCGCTAAAGCTGTTGTCAAAACTGCCATCTGTATTCAACCTTATGACCGGAAAGCCAGATTCGGTGGCCGCCCCATAATGGCCAGTAACCAACAATTTTCCATCAGGTTGTATCACCCCTGCGTTCAAATCTAAATTTTTTGTCATATCAATGGTCACTTGAACGTACCCGTTGTTTCCATAAGCATTGTCGAGCGAACCGTCTGGATTGCAGCGCCTAACCGTTCCGATAACCCGATTTCCATTGATGATTTGTTTGGATACGATAATGATTTTCTGGTCTGCTTGAATGAGTATTTTTTTGCAAAATTCTAATTGCTCCGTTGGTACCAAAAGCAACCCGTCGTTGCCAAAGCTCGGGTCAAAACTTCCGTTTGGCATCAGTTTAACCAGTATAGTGCGGTTGGCGCTTTCCAACAGGACTAAAATTTTATTGTCCGGCAGAACCACAAAGTCTGACACCTGATCTGCACCTCCGTCAATATCAAGAACCAGAAGGCCAGCATCTCCAAAATCCTTATCAAATGTACCATCGCCGTTCACGCGGAAAATGTATCCGTCCAGATTACCGTTTTGATCGCTTCTGCCGTAACCCCCAGCCAATATTTTCCCATCAGCTTGAATAGCCATGTTATTCGGCTCAAAGAAGAGTAACCAATCTAAGGCCACGTTACCAGTATGGTTAAACGAGGTATCAACTCGTGGAACACCCGTTTGGGCGAACGATGAAGTGTGTTGAGCGACCAAAGCCAACACAGAAAGGGAGCAAAAAAGCAGTATTTTCATTGCCAATTTTCTTTTTAAATTGAATAATAACGTGAGTTAAATGGCCTTAAAGCAGTTTTATGATTTTAGCCAATTGGTAACCGTGTTTTGTGCCCAGGCGGACAAGATATTGGCCAGCAGGTAAATCCTCTGGCAATTGGATGGTTTCCGATTTTGGCCCTTCTGACTGCCAATCGACATTTAAAAGCAGGGATACAGGCCGCCCTAAAGCATCAAAAAGTGTTATAGACAGCGATGTCGCTTCTGGGAGCGTGTAAGCAACTTGCAGCGAACTTCCAGAAACGGGATTGGGAGAAACCTGTAATGCATAATTTGCCATAGGTTGGGCAGCCGTGAGGCCAACCAAGGAGCCAGGGTTGAGCCTTACCAACACCCCGGAATTGGCGGTACTAGTCGCGTCGTTGACGGTATTGCCGGTCAGCAGGATTTTGCCATCAGGTTGTAGGAGCGCTTTATAGGCTATTGCGCCGGTCGAATCCTTCTTGAAATGTAAGGTAAGGCGGCCTTGTTCTCCAAATTCTTGATCCAGGATTCCGTTTGGTTTAAGCCGGGCCACCGCAAAGCGGAAATGGATATCGTCGTCATCAGTAGTCCCGCACACAACCAATTTGCCGTCCGACTGCCGGACAATATCATAAATATAGGAATGGCAACAACCGAAATCCACGAAGGCCTTTCCGCCCAATCCAAACGTGTTATCCACGGTGCCATTGGGCAGGAATCGCATTATTGCAAACTGCTTGCCGGGTAATTTTTGCCCGTATCCAGCGGCAATTATCTTTCCATCGGGGAGAAGCAGGACTTCGAACGCGCCTTCGGTGAACAAATTCCCAAAATTGGCGGTGACAATGCCATTTACCCCAAAACTGGGGTCAAAGGTGCCGTCTGGCATCAACCGTGCCACATACCACACTTGGTCGTTTGTAGCGCTTCCCGTACGACCAGCAACCACTATTTTTCCATCAGTCTGGATTTTACCCCCGTAAACCTCGAGTTTCCAATTGTTGTTGGAAGGAAGAAAGGTTACTATGCCATTGGTGCCAAAAGTGGGATCAACGTTGCCATTTGGCAAGACCCGAATGGCTAATGTCCTCATTATGTGGGTGACAAAATCTTCGTATAAGGCCAGGATAATAATTTTCCCATCCCCTTGCGGCATAACATTGACCGGAACGGGAGAGGATAAGTTTGGATTAATGTTTAAGTCTTTTATGCCATTTAATCCAAAGGCAGGATCAGGAGCGCCATTGGGCAGCAATCGTGTCAGCCCAATTTCATTCGCGTAGAATGCTTTGCTGATCAACAAAATTTTGCCGTCTGCCAATACAAGGCCATCGAGGCCGATAAAAAAAGGCGGATTGTTTTGGGTGGTGTACACGCCATGGTCCGCAAAACTGCTATCAACGGAGCCGTCTGAATTGAACTTGAAGACAGCTGCCTGCCCGGTAATTGTGTCATTCAAATACCCGAAGCTCAATATTTTCCCATCTTGCAATAAACGCGACTGGCGAAAAGCTGTGGGGATGTTAAGGTACTTCATTTCTACAATACCAGTACCATTAAAAGTAGAATCAAGCGTTCCTCCTTGTGCATGAAGGTTAGGGCTGGTTAAGAAGATGCACCCAATTAGAAAAGCGAAAAAATTTTTCATAAAAGCAATATTGAATTGTGAGCAGGTTGACCAAATGATTTAGCGGCAAGGCCGCCGTGCCATCATTTCGGTGCAAAGGTTCGAGCCTAGGTTATCAAAAAATAGGACACTTTTGGTCAACCATTCTGGGCACAAAAGAGATAGGTAAAATCATCAAAAAAGTAAAGCCTATGACTGCGAATTTTAAAATTGGCGGATGCTTAATCCTTGTTTTTGTCGCGTTGCAGGGGTTCGCTCCGAACTTCCCGAAAGTTTTAAACTTTCGGGAAGTTTCAGCAAAACCTCAACTCTCCGATTACGCCTTTTTTTCAGGCAAAATATCGGGCCTAATACCTGTCACGGGTTTGTTCTCCTACGAGGTAAACGCCCCGCTTTTCAGCGATTATGCCGAAAAAGCGCGCTTTGTTTTTTTGCCCGAGGGGCAACAAATGAAATACGATGAAAAGCAAGCCTTTGAATTCCCCACGGGTGCCGTCATCATCAAGAATTTCTTTTATTGGAATGATGCGCGGGATACAGGAAAAGGGCGTAAAATATTGGAAACCAGGCTCTTGTTGAAAGAGGAAAAAGGCTGGAAAGCACTCGAATACCTTTGGAATGCCGAACAAACAGATGCTTTTTTAGAAGTGGCGGGGGCCAGTTTTCCCGTCTCATGGATAGATGAAAAAGGCAAAAAGCAAAGCATCGAATACATTGCCCCCAACCTCAACCAATGCAAGGGCTGCCACTCTTTCGATGGCCAATTTGTGCCCATCGGCATCACGGCCCGCCAACTCAACCGGGTGGAAAAGGGTGAGAACCAACTCATTCATTGGCAAAAAACAGGAAAGATCGAATTAGCAGAAAGCTTCAATGAGGGTGCAGCTCCACAGCTCACAGACTATCGCCTGCCGATCAACCAGTCTCCCAATTTACCCGCCATACCTTTTGGGAAGGAGGGCCACTTGCCTTCTGCCGCGCGGAGTTATCTCGACGCCAACTGCGCCCACTGCCACAATCCCCATGGCCCAGCCAACACAAGCGGGATGTTCCTGGAGGCTGAGCAAACCGATGCGGAGAAACTGGGCGTAGGGAAACCACCCGTGGCCGCTGGTCGCGGCAGCGGCGACCGCCGTTTTGGGATTGTCCCGGGCAAACCCAACGAGAGTATCCTCGTATTCCGCATGGAAAGTGACGACCCGGGGATTCGGATGCCGGAACTGGGGCGGCAATTGCAGCACCGAGAAGGGATAGATTTGATTAAAGCGTGGATACGGGAGATGCAATAGAACACCGAAATAACCGAGTACACCGACACCACCGATCTTTGATTTTCATACTACTAAATTCGGTGGTATCGGTGTACTCGGTAAATTCGGTGTTCTCCATAAACTCGGTGTTCTATCAAAAAAATAGCCCGACGAAACTTCTCCGCCGGGCTTCTTTATTACTGCTAAAATGTTGTCGTTCAATTGCCTTCGCCTTTCTTTTTTTGCGCCTCAGTGGTATTGGGGGGCAAAGTGGTTTTGCTGCCAGGGAGCGGCTGTGCTGTGTTATTGGTTGGCTTGGGTTTAGACTCCTCCGTGCTGTTGTGAGGGGCTGGTTTGCTTTGCGTATCTTTTGTTGTACCATTGCCCTTCGACGGTTTTGGTGCTACAACAGGTTGGCTTTCCACCGGACTTTCCGAAGTATTAGGCGTCACCACGGGCTGTTCAATAGGTGTGACGGTCGGCGTCACGGCAGGCTTTTCAGTAGGGCTGGAGAACAACCAATACAGGCCAGCGGCCAAAGCAAGGATTAGCGCAGCAATCAAAACGAGCGATTGCGTTCCCCAACCTTTGCTAGGTTTTGAGATGTTAGCGTTAATGTTTTCCCACACTCGGTCGGAGGGGGTATCCCAGCCCGACTCGGCGGGTGAATCGGGTAGATCTTCGAAGGTTTTCCGAAAAAGGTCGTCTATGGGGCTTTGTGCCTGTTGCTCAGTCATGGGTTGGATGGTAGGTTTTTTTGAGGGATAGGGTCAAGAAATAAAAGATTTGTTGAGTATTTTTTTCAGAAACTCTCGGGCTTTGAACAATTGACTTTTACTGGTGCCGATGCTAATGCCCAGCTGCTCGGCTATTTCTTCGTGGCTGAATCCTTCGATGGCGTAGAAGTTAAACACCGTGCGATAGCCGGGTGGTAGTCTTTGAAGGTACGACATCAGTGTTTGAGCGTCAAGATTGGAAGCAAAGTCTTCTTCTGTGTGAAATTTACTTTCAAACACATTGAAATCCGGCACGTCTTTCACAAAATCGCGCTGTTTACGCAAATGGCTGAGGGCAGTATTTACCATGATCCGCCGTATCCAACCACCCAACGCACCGTCGCCCCGAAATTGTACCATATCTCGGTAAACCCGTACAAAACCATCCTGCAGCATATCCTCGGCCTCTGATTTGTCTTTGGCGTAACGCAGCAACACCCGAAACATCGGCACGCTGAACTGGCGGTAAAGCGCCGTTTGGTGTGCCGAACTGCCTTGCAGTACACCGCTTACAAGTTCCTGATCGCTGAATGGTTGCATGTTGGTTTGAACAAAGTGTTTGATGGTGATTGAGGGAAATGGGTTGCCCGGTGTCTCTAAATTTTTATTATTTGGGCTACATTCTCCCATTTTGTTCCCCTTATTTTCACGAAATAAGTTCCAATGGGTTGCAAAGAAATGTCAATAACTGGGTTCATGTGCTGTTCATAGGACATAAAAACTTTCTCGCCCAGCAAATTGTAAATTTCGATAACGAGTTCTTCCTTCTCAATTGACCAGCTTTTTATTTCAACCCTGAACTTTCCGTCATTGGGATTGGGAACGATTAAAACGGTATTGCTTTCCGTAATAGTTTCCGTTCCTGTATTGACATAATGAAATACAGTTGAAGTGGCAGTGCAGCCATTCCCATCGGTGACCAGCACGGTATAATCGCCATTTTGTGTCGGAGAATAGGTTTGAGCAGTTGCGTTGGGGATAATGTTGCCGTTTAAATACCATTGGTTGCCCATTGGGTTGCTTGAAGCAAGCATGCTGCCGTTTAATGTGATAATAGGAGATAGTGGCAAAGGATTCACCGTCACCGAAGTAGCGCTAGATATGGCTGAGCAGCCGTTCGCGTTCGTGATGGTCACGATGTAGTTTCCAGCATTTGAGACAGTTGTGGCTTGGGAAGTCGCGCCGTTGCTCCAAAGATAAGTGCTCGCTGCGCTGGCCGTGAGCGTCACGGAGTTGCCCTGACAGAAAGTGGTCGCGCCGTTTGCTATGACCGTTGGGACAGGCGGCAAGGGATTGACCGTCACAGAAGTAGCGCTAGAAATGGCAGAGCAGCCGTTCGCGTTCGTGATTGTCACGATATAGTTTCCAGCATTTGAGGCGGTTATGGCTTGGGAGGTCGCGCCGTTGCTCCACAGGTAAGTGCTCGCTGCGCTGGCCGTGAGTGTCACGGAATTGCCCTGGCAAAATGTAGTGGGGCCGCTCGGGGAAATGGCCACTACCGGTAAAGGATTAACGGTAACG